>NC_016002.1:4122500-4332995 GCF_000283535.1 Pseudogulbenkiania sp. NH8B | reverse complement strand
GGGAGAGAAAAAATTAGCGATTGACAAAGCCGGGGTTTTCTTGTGAAATCACGCGTTTATTTCCTCGTTTCGAAATAGGAACACCGAATCATGAAACGCACTTACCAGCCTTCGACCACGCGCCGCAAGCGCACCCACGGCTTCCTCGTACGCTCCAAGACCCGTGGTGGTCGCGCCGTTCTGGCCGCCCGCCGCTCCAAGGGTCGCAAGCGTCTGGCCGTGTAAGTTTTGGCCTTTCGCTTTCGCCGTGCGCACCGGCTGTTGAAAACGGATGAATTTTCATCCGTTTTTAGTTTGCGGCAAGCGCGCAGCAATCCCTATTTTCAGGTATACGCCCGCCCCAACGGCCTTAACCGCCCGCGACTCGGTCTCGTGGTCGGCAAGAAGGTCTCCAAGCGGGCGTATCGCCGTAATTACATCAAGCGCACCGTTCGAGAGTGGTTCCGCCTGAACCAGCAGACGCTCGGCTCCTTCGATTACGTGGTGCGTTCCCGCCTCGTGTTCGACCGCGAGACGCGCACCGAAGCTGTCACGGCGTTGTCCTCACTCTTTGGTAAACTAGCCCGATGTCACGCCTCTTCATCTTCCTGATCCGTTGCTATCAGGTCGCCATCAGCCCGTGGCTCGCGCCGCGCTGTCGCTATGTGCCGACCTGTTCCGGCTACGCGATCGAGGCGGTGAAGAAACATGGCGCCTGCAAGGGCGGCTGGCTGGCTGTTCGGCGTATTTCGCGCTGTCACCCCTGGGGTGGCAGCGGCTACGACCCGGTTCCCTGACCACCTTTCCCGGTAACGAGAGATGGATTCCAAACGACTGATCATTTTCATCGTTCTGTCCATGAGCATCCTGCTGCTCTGGCAGGAATATTTTGCGCCCAAACCGACCCCGCAGCAGCTGGCCAAGAGCCAGACTACGGCGGGTGCGCCGGGAGCCCCGGCCGCCCCGAGCGCGGCAGCCCAGCCGGCCGATGCCGCCAAGCTGACGTCGGGCCAGCGCATCACGGTCAGCACCGACCTCTACAAGGCGGAGATCGACACCGTGGGGGGTGACCTGCGTCGCCTGGATCTGCTGAAGCACAACGCCGCCGAGGACGCCAGCAAGCCGTTCGAGCTGTTCACCGACAAGGGCGGCCGCGTGTACGTGGCGCAGACCGGCCTGGTGGCGGCCTCCAACCCGGCGCTGCCGACGCACAAGACCGTGTTCACGGCCGAGAAGACCAGCTACCAGATGAGCGGCGGCAAGCTGGAAGTGAAGCTGACCGCGCCTGAAGCCAACGGCGTCAAGGTAAGCAAGGTGTACACCTTCAAGAAGGGCGCCTACGACATCGACGTGCGTTACGACATCAGCAACAGCGGCAGCGCGCCGGTCGCCCCGACCGCCTACTTCCGCCTGCTGCGCGACGGCCAGAAGCCGGAAGGCGAAGGCCGCTTTGCCAGCACCTTCACCGGCCCGGCGGTGTACACCACCGACGGCAAGTTCCAGAAGGTGTCGTTCGACGATCTGACCAAGGGCAAGGGTGACTACGTCAAGAGCGCCGACAACGGCTGGGTGTCGATGCTGCAGCACTACTTCATGAGCGCCTGGATCATCAAGCCGCTGGGCGGCCAGAGCGTGTGCGCCGCCGGCCAGCCGTGCCGCTTCGAGCTGAAGGGCAGCAACG
Source organism: Pseudogulbenkiania sp. NH8B (assembly GCF_000283535.1). GTDB lineage: Bacteria > Pseudomonadota > Gammaproteobacteria > Burkholderiales > Chromobacteriaceae > Pseudogulbenkiania > Pseudogulbenkiania ferrooxidans. The sequence goes on along the minus strand of NC_016002.1, from coordinate 4,331,335 downwards.
GTCTGTTCTCCGCCGCCACGCTGGTGGATCTGCCGGCCATCGCCCCGGGTGCCAGCCGCTCGATCACCGTGCCGCTGTACGCCGGTCCGGAAGAGTTCGACATCATCACCAAGGTGGCCGACGGCATGGAGTACGCCAAGGACTACGGCTGGGTGCACATCTTCGCCTCGCCGCTGTTCTGGCTGTTGACCAAGCTGCACGCGCTGGTGAACAACTGGGGCTGGGCGATCATCCTGCTGACGCTGACCGTCAAGGCGCTGTTCTACCCGCTGACCGCCGCCTCGTACCGCTCGATGGGCAAGATGAAGGCGCTGGCGCCGCGTCTGGAACGCCTGAAGGAGCAGTACGGCGACGACCGCATGAAGATGCAGCAGGCGGTGATGGAGATGTACAAGAGCGAGAAGGTGAATCCGCTCGGCGGCTGCCTGCCGATGGTGATCCAGATTCCGGTGTTCATCGGCCTGTACTGGTCGCTCTTGGCTTCGGTCGAGCTGCGCCAGGCGCCGTGGACGCTGTGGATCAACGATCTGGCCCGCCCGGACCCGTTCTACGTGCTGCCGGCGATCATGGCCATCACCATGTTCCTGCAGACCTTCCTGAACCCGCCGCCGGCCGACCCGATGCAGGCGAAGATGATGAAGATCATGCCGCTGGCGTTCTCGGCGATGTTCTTCTTCTTCCCGGCCGGTCTGGTGCTGTACTGGGTGGTGAACAACGTGCTGTCGATCGCCCAGCAGTGGTACATCAACAAGCAGATCGAGAAGGCCAAGAAGCTGGCGCTGCAGTCCTGAGCCGCTTTGCACTCCCGATGACGAGCCCGGCCTTGATGGCCGGGCTTTTTTCCTGACATCCTTTGCTCTGTCCCCAGAGAAAAGCTTGGCCGAAGCGGTCTAACACCCAGACCGTTTCGGCCAATCCTTTCCGCCTTTGCCGCAGGACCGCCACCATGTCGCTTGCCTACACTCCGACCACCATCTGCGCCATCGCCACCGCTCCCGGCCGTGGCGGCGTCGGCGTCATCCGCGTCTCCGGCCGTGGTTTGCTGCCGTTTGCCCAGGCCATCTCGGGCGGCAAGACCCCGCAACCGCGCTACGCCACCTACAGCGACTTCGTCGCCACCGACGGCACGGCCATCGACAACGGCCTGATGCTGTACTTCCCCGGCCCGAACTCGTTCACCGGCGAGGACGTGCTGGAGCTGCAGGGCCACGGCGGGCCGGTGGTGCTCAACATGCTGCTCTCACGCTGCCTCGAGCTGGGGGCGCGGCTGGCCGAGCCGGGCGAGTTCACCAAGCGCGCCTTCCTCAACGACAAGCTCGACCTGGCGCAGGCCGAGAGCGTGGCCGACCTGATCGACGCGTCCAGCGAGACCGCGGCGAAGAGTGCGCTCAAATCGCTCAAGGGCGCGTTCTCGCACGAGATCCACCAGCTGGTGGACGAGCTGATCACGCTCAGGATGCTGGTGGAGGCCACGCTCGACTTTCCGGACGAGGAGATCGACTTTCTCGAGGCCGCCGACGCGCGCGGCAAGCTCGGCGGGGTGCGCGCCCGGCTCTCCCAGGTGCAGGCCACGGCGCGCCAGGGCGCGATCCTGCGCGAGGGCATGCACGTGGTGCTGGTGGGGCAGCCCAACGTCGGCAAGTCCTCGCTGCTGAACGCGCTGGCGGGCGACGACGTCGCCATCGTCACCGACATCGCCGGCACCACGCGCGACACGCTGCGCGAGGAGATCGTCATCGACGGCGTGCCGGTGCACGTGATCGATACCGCCGGCCTCAGGGACACCGACGACGTGGTGGAGAAGATCGGCATCGAGCGCACCTGGCAGGCGGTGCAGCGCGCCGACCTGGTGCTGGTGCTGGTGGACAGCCGTGAGGGGGTGGGCGCCGAAGTGAGCGCCATCCTGGCCAAGCTGCCGGAACGCCTGCCGCGCGTGTTCGTGTTCAACAAGGTGGACCTGTCGGGCGACGCGCCGGGGTTGGCCGAAGAAGACGGCCATCCGGTGGTGCGGCTGTCAGCGCGCACCCTGGCCGGGGTGGAGCTGCTGCGCGCCAAGCTGCTGGAGATGATTGGCTACCGTGGCGCCAGCGAAGGGGTGTTCCTGGCGCGCGAACGCCACCTCGACGCCATCCGCCGTGCCGCCGAGCACCTGGCGCTGGCCGAGACGGTATGGCAGCAGGTGGAGCTGTTCGCCGAGGAGCTGCGCCTGGCGCAGCACGCGCTGTCGGAAGTGACCGGCGAATTCACCCCGGACGATCTACTCGGGGTGATCTTCAGCCGCTTCTGCATCGGCAAGTAAGCCCCCCCGGCCCGGCTGGCTCCCCGCCGCCAGCAGCAACGGGGCACCCGGGGTGCCGGAACGGGACAGCAACTCGGCACGGGCAAGCAGGTGGGCGGGCTCGTTGCCGTCGCCGGGATACACCGCCACGCCGACGCGCAGCGCGATCTCGACACGGTGCTTGCCCAGCATGAACGGATTAGCCAGCCGCGCCAGCAACGGCTCCACCCGTTCGGCGATGGCGGTGGCGTCCTGCGGCAGGTCGGCCAGCAGGACCGCGAATTCGTCACACCCCAGCCGCGCCACGCAATCCTGCGGGCGCAAGCCATTCTCCAAACGCCGCCCGACCTGGCGCAGCAGCTGCTCGCCGGCTGCTTCGCCGTAGCGCGCCGCAATCGGCTGGAAGCGTTCCAGATCGAGATAGAGCAGCGCGACGCGCTGGCCGTGTGCCTCGGCGCGCGCCATGGCGCGCGACGTCCGGGCCAGCAGCAGGGTGCGGTTGGGCAGACCGGTCAGGGTGTCGCAGTGGGCCTGCTGCCAGGCTGCCTGCTGGCGCTGCCGCTCGGGGCAGATGTCGCTGAACAGCGCGACGTAGTGACTGGGCCGGCCCTGCTCGTCGGCCAGCACCGAAATCTTCAGCCACTCGGCCTGCACTGTGCCGTTCTTGCGGCAGTTGTTGATCTCGCCCTCCCAATGACCGTCCTGGCGCAGGCGTTGCCACAACGTCCGGTAGAAGGCCTCGTCGTGCCAGCCCGAGGCCAGCATGGCGGGGGTGTGGCCGACGATCTCGTCGGCGCTGTAGCCGCTGCGCAAGCTGAAGGCGTGGTTGACCGTGACGATGACGCTGTCGAGGTCGGTCACCATGATGCCTTCGCTGGCGGCGTCGAACACCGACTGCGCCAGCCGTTGCGCCGCCTGGCCGGCCAGGAGCGGCGAGACGTCGCTGAATGCCAGCAGCGCCGCGGGTGTCCGGCCCTGGACGTCGCCGCCGAGTGGGCGGGCACTGAGCGACAGCCACTGCACTTCGGCGCCATGGCTGGCGATGCCGAGCTGTTCGTGCTCGAGCGGGGCCGCGTCGCGCACCGCCGCCAGTCCTTGTGCCTGATCGGCGGCGAGCGGCGTGCCATCCGGGTGCACCAGCCAGCGCTCGGGCCGCATCCAGCCCGCCTCGTCGAGCCCCAGCAGGCGCCGCGCCAGCGGGTTGGCGGCGCTCACCGCGCCGTCGGCGTCGACCACGGCGACACCCATGGCCACGCTGTCGAACAGGGCCTGGAGTTGTTCCTCGCAGTGCCGCAGCCGCCGTGCCAGTTCGTGGCGGGAACTGACGTCGTGCACGATGCAATGCAGCAGGTTGCGGCCGTCCAATGGGCCCGGTCCGGTGTAGACCTCGACCTGGCGCTGCTCGCCGTTGGCGAGGTGGTGGACGCAGCTGAAGCGGGCGCTCTCGCCGCACAGTGCGCGCTCCATTTCCCGCTGCAGCGCCTCGGCCGGCAGCGTGATCAGCTGCGGCAGGCGCATCCGCGCCAGCACCTCGCGCGGGTAGCCGTAGAACTCGGCGGCGGCGGGGTTGGCGTCGACGATGCGGGCGCCGGCCGGGTCGACCAGCAGCTTGATGGCGGCGTTGTTCTCGAACAGGCCGCTATAACGCGCCTCGCTCTCGTCCAGCGCGTGCTGCTGACGCGCCAAGCGCAACAGCAGCAGCGCGAGGGCCGCGGCGCAGCCGGCCAGCAGCAGCGACCCCACCGTGCTCTGTTCGCGGCTGGCGGCGATGGTGCGCTCGACCGGTGCCAGCACGGCGCGCTCGTCGAAACCGACCACGGCGATCAGCGAGAACACCTCCAGCAGCTGCCAGGCATGGATGCGCGGCACGTGGTCGAGCGTGGAAGTCAGGCGGAAGCTGCCATGCGCGGCGGGTGACGGGCCGCGGAACGGCGCGTTGAAGTCGAACGGCTGCCCCATCGCCTTGTCCTGCAGCCGATTGCGCGCCAGAAAGCGGCCGTCGCTGCGCAACAGCGCCAGGGTGTCGTTCGGCCCCAGGCGCAGCGCGCCGAAACGGTTGATGAAGAAGTCCGGCGCAATCGAGAACACCATCACCCCGGCAAACTTGCCGTCGCGGTACATCGGGCGCGAGAACTGGATGCTCCAGGCCTGGGACACCCGCCCCAGCACCGGCTTGCTGATGTAGATCTGGTCGGTGCGGCTGATGGCGTGCACCTTGAAGTGGTCGCGGTCGCCCAGGTAGACGTGCAGCGAGTCGTTCAGGCTGGAGTAGGTGAGGTAGCCGTCGGCGTTGATCACCGCGATCTGGCTCAGCATGCCGGCCGGGAAGGTGGCGATGATCTGCCTGGCGTGCTGCGCCACCTGCTCGGGCGCCACCAGGTATTCCGCGCGCAGGCCCTGCAGCGCGAAGTCGACGTTGGCCAGCGCACCGGCCTGGCTGTCGGCCAGCGCGGCCGCCATCTGCTCGGCGTGCCGGGCGCTCTGCTGCAACGCCTGCGCCCGCAAGACGTCGTGGCTGTGCTCCAGGCGTAGCCAGTAGGCTGGCAGGGCCAGCACGGTGGCCAGCACGACGAGAGCCGCTGCCAGACGCAGGCGGGTAGCATTCCACATGGTGTTGTCGGACTAGGGTCGGGTTAGTGGGCATGAGCCGGAATGGCACCGGGACGCAGCGGGTGCCATGGTGCCCGACATTCTACCGGAAAAACACCGCCCACCATGCCGAATGAGTAGATGCCGAACAAATTTTTACCTGGTTGTGGCATCGGATCGCGGTGGGGCTGGCGGCCCATGGCGCCGCCCATGTGCCGGGCTATAGGCACCGCCGCCCTCCTTGCGCCGGCACCATGTCGTATGCTGAAAGCAGGACAGCCAAACGGGATGGGGCAACGATGCGAGATCATTACGATGTGCTGGTGGTGGGGGGCGGTATCAACGGCTGTGGCATCGCCAACCTGGCGGCCCAGTGCGGGCTCTCGGTGCTGCTGGTGGAGCAGGACGACCTGGCGGCGCATACCTCGTCGGCGTCGAGCAAGCTGATCCACGGCGGCCTGCGTTACCTGGAGTACGGCGAGTTTCGCCTGGTGCGCGAGGCGCTGGCGGAGCGCGAGGTGCTGCTGGCGATGGCGCCGCACATCATCCGCCCGCTGACCTTCATCCTGCCGCATCACAAGGCACTGCGCCCGGTGTGGATGATCCGCCTCGGGCTGCTGCTGTACGACCACCTCGGCAGCCGCGAGCAGCTGCCGGCCAGCCAGCGCCTGACGCTGGCGCAGCACCCGGCCGGCGCGCCGCTGCGCCAGCGCTACCATACCGGCTTCAGCTACGCCGATTGCTGGGTCGACGACGCCCGGCTGGTGGTGCTGAACGCGATGCAGGCGCGCGAGTACGGCGCCGACGTGCTGACCCGCACCCGCCTGGAAGGCGCCTGCCGCAGCGAGGGGGGCTGGCTGGCGCGCCTGGCGGATTCTTCTGGCACGCCGCGCACGGTGACGGCGAGCGCGCTGGTCAACGCCGCCGGACCGTGGGTGGAACGGGTGCTGGAAACCAGCCTGGGCCACGCCGGACGCTCCCGGCTGCGGCTGGTCAAGGGCAGCCACATCGTGGTGCCGCGCTGCTACGAGGGCGAGCACGCCTACCTGCTGCAAAACGGCGACCGCCGCGTGGTGTTCGTGCTGCCGTACGGCGACTACACCCTGATCGGCACCACCGACGTGCCGTTTGACGGCGACCCGGCGACGCTGGCGGCGAGCGCGGAGGAGATCGACTACCTGTGCCGCGTGGTGAACGAGTATTTCGTGCGCCCGATCCGGCCGCAGGATGTGGTGTGGAGCTTTGCCGGGGTGAGGCCGCTGTTCGACGACGGTTCGCCCAGCGCCACGGCGGTGACGCGCGACTACCATCTGGAACTCGACGGCAGCGACGTGCCGCTGTTGTCGGTGTTTGGCGGCAAGCTCACCACGCATCGCCAGCTGGCGCGCGCCGCGCTGACACGGCTGGCCGGCCGCTTCGACCTGGAGCTGCCGGACGAGCCGCCCCCGGCGCTGCCCGGCGGCGTCTTGCCGACGCTGACGCTGAGCGCCTACCGGCACCAGCTGGCGCAGCGTTATCCCTGGCTGCCGGCAACCCTGCTGACGGCGCTGCTGCAGCGCCACGGCAGCCTGATCGAGCGGCTGCTGCAAGAAGCGACGGCGCTGGCCGACCTCGGCACCGACCATGGCGGCGGCCTGTACCAGCGCGAGGTGGAATACCTGATCAGGGAGGAGTGGGCGCTCCAGCCTGACGACGTGTTGTGGCGCCGCAGCAAGTGCGGGCTGGCGATGAGCGCGGCCGAGCGCCAGGCTTTCGCCGCCGAGTGGGAGAGGCGCTATGCGGGGTTGAGGATGGACTGAAAGCCCGTTCCAGTGGGTGCGCGAGCCAAGGCAGGTTGAGTGCTGCCGGAGCACAGTAACCGGAATGGTCATGCCTACCTGAGGATTCCGTATCGCCGAGCGAATGACAGCGTGCAAATCTCTCGCTGAGCCAATCGAAGATTGGCACGCAGGGATTTGCTCAGCGATAAATTCGCACGCCGTCCGCCAGCACTCAAGATGCGAAGGCGCCGCCACCTCATGGGATGGGCTAAACCCGGCTTTGCAGTTCTCCCAATCGGTCCGGGCGGTCGGTGCACAGCATGTCGACCCCCCAGGACTGCAGCAGCCGCGCTTCCATGACGTCGTTCACGGTGTAAGCCATGACGGCGTAGCCGGCGCTGTGGATGGATTCGACCAACGCCAGGTTGAGGCTGGCGTGGTGGCAGTGCAGCGCCAGGGCGCCGACGGCGTCGAGCTGGGCGCGCCAGTTGGCCGGCACCGTGTCGAACAGCAGGCCGCGTGGCAGCTCCGGTGCCGCGATGCGGGCGGCGTGCAGCGCCTCGGCCGAGAACGACGACAGCAGCGGCGGCACCGCGGCGCGCTGCCATAGCCGCCGCGCCGCGCGGGCGACCACGCGCCCGGTTTCGGCCTCGCGCCCCGGGCAGGGCTTGATCTCGAGGTTGACCTGGATGCCGCCACTGCGGCACAGCGTGGCCAGTTCCTCCAGGAGCGGCAACGCTTCGCCGGCGAAGGCGGCATGGAAGCGGCTGCCGGCGTCCAGTTCGCGCAGCTGCGCCAACGTCAGCGCGCGGGCCGGGCCGGCACCGTTGGTGGTGCGCTGCAGGGTGTCGTCGTGCAACAGGAACGGCTCGCCGTCGGCCGACAACTTGACGTCGCACTCCACCGCGCGCACGCCCAGCCGTGCCGCGATCAACAAGCCTGCCAGGGTGTTTTCCGGTGCCAGCGCCCCGCCCAGACGATGGGCGAATACCAGCGGATAGGGCCATAACGGCATGGTCACTTCGGTACCTCGATCGGGATGACGGGCGGCATGACAAGCGGCTCATTGCCGCCCCAACCTGAAAAACGTTGGAATCGATTATGCTTTACGGTCTCGCGTTTTCCCTTAATCGTAAACCCTGCTTTACAGCTCGTGTGACAAAAAGTTACTGTCATCATGGCTTGTGCGGCGCAACAAATAGAAGAAATAGCCCAATGGAAATGGTTTTTCTATGCCTGATGGCGTTTTTTGCCGGCATGATCGATTCGGCAGTCGGTGGCGGTGGACTGATCCAGCTGCCGGCGCTGTTCAACGGTTTGCCGACGCAGGCTCCGGCCACGCTGCTGGGCACCAACAAGTTCGCCTCGGTGTTCGGTACCGCCAGCGCCACGCGCAGCTTCGTCAAACGGGTGAGGATGGCGTGGGGCCTGATTCTGCCGGCCACCGGCGCGGCCTTCCTGCTTTCGTTCGCCGGCGCGACCGCGGCGAGCCACGTGCCGAAGCAGGTGATGAAGCCGGTGGTGCTGGTGCTGTTGATCGCGATGGCGCTGTATACCTTGAAGAAGAAGGATCTGGGGCGGGTGCACAAGCCGACGGCGGTCACCGCGCGGGAGAAGCGGCTGGCGCTGCTGATCGGCGGCGGCATCGGCTTCTACGACGGCATTTTCGGGCCGGGAACCGGGACGTTCCTGATTTTCCTGTTCGTGCGCTGTTTCGCCTTCGACTTTCTGCACGCCTCGGCCGCGGCCAAGGTGGTGAACCTGGCGACCAATATCGCGGCACTGTCGTTTTTTGTCACCACCGGCAACATTCTGTACGCGGTGAGCATTCCGATGGCGCTGTCGAACATCGTCGGCGCCCAGGTCGGGAGCCGCATTGCCATCAAGGGCGGAGCCGGGCTGGTGCGGGTGTTGTTCCTGATTCTGGTGACCGGGCTGATCGGCAAGTTCGCCTACGACATGCTGGGGTGACGCCTGGAGTCGGATTGACAGCGGGGCAGGACATGTCAGTGCAATCCGGGACATCTAAAGTCGCATTGACAGTGGACAAGTTTTCCGCAAAATTTGTCGCAAAAGTATAAAAGCGCTACGCTTAATAACAAATAAATACATAAAGATAAAACGAACGGCTGTTTAATCTTCGGGGATAACAGCCGTTTGCCGTCTTTACTAACGCTTTTCACACAACTGAGGAACTGACCATGCAGATCGCAATTCCAGCCGAACGTCTGGCTGGCGAGGCGCGCGTGGCCGCTACACCGGAAACGGTGAAAAAACTCGTCGCCATGGGTCACACCGTGGTCGTCGAGTCGGGGGCCGGACGCCTGTCCGCCGTCCCCGATGCGGCCTACGCCGACGCCGGCGCCAGCCTGGCGGCGAACCGCGCCAGCGCGCTCGCCAACGCCGACATCGTGCTCCAGGTGCGTCCGCCCGAGGCCGACCAGATCGCCGAATTCAAGACCGGCGCCACCGTCGTCTCGCTGATGAACCCCTACGCCAACCCGCACCTGGCGGCGATGGCGGCCAAGAAGCTGTCGGCCTTCGCCATGGAGCTCTTGCCGCGCACCACGCGCGCGCAGAGCATGGACGTGCTCTCCAGCCAGAACAACATCGCCGGCTACCGCGCGGTGCTGTTGGCCACGCACTACTACCCGCGCTTCATGCCGATGCTGATGACCGCCGCCGGCACCGTGAAGCCGGCGCGCGTGCTGATCATGGGCGTGGGCGTGGCGGGCTTGCAGGCCATCGCCACCGCCAAGCGCCTGGGCGCGGTGGTGGAGGCGACCGATGTGCGCCCGTCCACCAAGGAGCAGGTGGAGTCGCTCGGCGCCAAGTTCATCGAGGTGCCGATGACCGACGAGGAGAAGGCGGCCAGCGACGGCGTCTACGCCAAGGAGATGTCGGACGACTACAAGCGCCGCCAGGCCGAGCTGGTGACCAAGCACGCCATGGCCGCGGACATCATCATCACCACCGCGCTGATCCCGGGCAAGAAGGCGCCGCAGCTGATCAGCGCCGAGGTGGTGCGGGCGATGAAGCCGGGCTCGGTGATCATCGACATCGCGGCGGAAGCCGGCGGCAACTGCGCGCTGACGGTGCCGGGCGAGGTGAGCGTGACCGACAACGGCGTGACCGTGGTCGGCATCACCAACCTGCCGGCGCTGGTGGCGGCGGACGCCTCCAGCCTGTACGCGCGCAACCTGCTGACCTTCCTGTCGCTGATGCTGAGCAAGGACGGTTTCACCCTCAACCTGGAAGACGACCTGCTGGCCGCCACGCTGATCACCCACGACGGCGCGGTGCGCTTCGGCCAACCTTCCTCCCCGTCCGCCGCCGCCCAGCCGGCCGCGACGCGGGCCTGACCTTCCAGGAGAGCATCATGATCGATCCTTTCATCACCAGTCTGACCGTGTTCGTGCTGGCCGTGTTCGTCGGCTACCACGTGGTGTGGAACGTCACCCCGGCGCTGCACACCCCGCTGATGGCGGTGACCAACGCCATTTCGGGCATCATCGTGGTCGGGGCGCTGCTGCAGGTGGTGGACATCAACGGTGAGGCCATCACCCTGACGTCCGTGCTCGGCGCCATCGGCATCTTCCTGGCCAGCATCAACATCTTCGGCGGCTTCCTGGTGACCCAGCGCATGCTCGATATGTTCAAGAAGAAGAAAAAGTAAGGAGCCGCCATGGAAAATATCTCTGCAATTCTCTACCTGATCGCGGCGGTGCTGTTCATCCTCGCGCTGAAGGGGCTGTCCAGCCCGGTGTCCGCCCTGCGCGGCAACCTGTACGGCATGGTGGGCATGCTGATCGCCGTGGTCACCACCTTCCTGATCATGGACAAGCCGGTGCTGGCGCTGATCGGCGCGGCCATCGCCGGCGGCGCGGTGATCGGGGCGTGGCGCGCCAAGACCGTCGAGATGACCGGCATGCCGGAGCTGGTAGCGGCGATGCACTCGCTGGTCGGCCTCTCGGCGGTGCTGATCGCGGTGGCGGCGATCTTCCACAGCGGGGTGGAGCATACCCCGGTGCAGAAGGTCGAGCTGTTCATCGGCGCCTTCATCGGCGCGATCACCTTCACCGCCTCGGTGGTGGCGTTCGGCAAGCTGTCGGGCAAGTTCGGCTCCAAGGCGGTGTCGTTTAGCGGCCAGCACCTGCTGAACCTGCTGCTGGCGATCGCCATGGTGGGCTTCGGCATCGTCTACTTCGTCAGCGACAGCCACGCGGCCTTCCTGGCGATGGTGGCGGTGGCGCTGGTGCTGGGGGTGACGCTGATCATCCCGATCGGCGGCGCCGACATGCCGGTGGTGGTGTCGATGCTGAACTCGTACTCGGGCTGGGCGGCGGCGGGCATCGGCTTCACGCTGAACAATCCGGTGCTGATCATCGCCGGCGCCTGCGTCGGTTCGTCCGGCGCCATCCTGTCGTACATCATGTGCCGGGCGATGAACCGCTCCATCGTCAGCGTGCTGCTGGGCGGCTTCGGCGCCGAAGCGGCCGTCGGCGGCGCCGCGGCCTCGGGTCCGAAGAACTACAAGTCGGGCTCGGCCGAGGACGCCGGCTTCCTGATGAGCAACGCCGACAGCGTGATCATCGTGCCGGGCTACGGCCTGGCGGTGTCGCGCGCGCAGCACGCGCTGCAGGAGTTCGCCGAGCTGCTGCACGAGGCCGGGGTGAAGGTGCGCTACGCCATCCACCCGGTGGCGGGCCGCATGCCGGGGCACATGAACGTGCTGTTGGCCGAAGCCGAGGTGCCGTACGAGCAGGTGCAGGAGATGGAGGAGATCAACTCCGACTTCTCCAACACCGACGTGGTGCTGGTGATCGGCGCCAACGACGTGGTGAACCCGGCGGCGCAGAAGGACAAGGCGAGCCCGATCTACGGCATGCCGATCCTGGAGGCGCACAAGGCGCGCACGGTGATCGTGGTGAAGCGCTCGATGAACGCCGGCTACGCCGGCCTGGACAACGAGCTGTTCTACATGGACAAGACCATGATGGTGTTCGGCGACGCCAAGAAGGTGGTGGAGGATCTGGTGAAGAGCGTGGCGCATTAAGAACGGGTAAGCAAATCTGCTGCGCGCCCCCATCCCGGCCCTGCGATGCTCGCCGTACCCCTTGTACGGCTGCGCTTCTCGAACCAGCCTGAGGGCGCTCGCGACGACTTTCTTCACCCGTTTGGAGCCCCTGCACCATAGGCTTCGACCAAGCCTGACATGATCGACCGCCCGGCCGGCAACGGCAGGGCGGTTTTTTTACGTCGTGTGGCCGATACTGGAGAAGAGTCCGTTGCTAGCAGGGAACCGATCTCGCCATGCCAACCCGCCACCTCGGCGTCGTCCTGAAAGGCTACCCGCGCCTTTCCGAAACCTTCATCGCGCAGGAGCTGCGCGAGCTGGAGGCGCGCGGCTTTACGCTGACGCTGTTTTCGCTGCGCCACCCCACCGACCTGGAGCGCCACCCGGTGCACGACGAGATCCGCGCCCGCGTGGTGTATCTGCCGGAGTACCTGTACCAGCAGCCGTGGCGCGTGCTGCGTGCCGCGTTGCTGGCGCTGCGCCGGCCGGCGGCGCTGTGGGCGACCTGGCGGCTGTTCCTCGCCGACCTCGCGCGCGACTTCACCCCCAACCGGGTGCGCCGCTTCGGCCAGGCGCTGGTGCTGGCGGCGGAGTGTCCGCCCGAGATCGAGCAGCTCTACGTGCACTTCATCCACACCCCCGGTTCGGTGACGCGCTACGCCGCGCGCCTGAGCGGCCTGCCGTGGGCGGCGTCGGCGCACGCCAAGGACGTGTGGACCCAGCCTGAATGGGAAATCCGCGCCAAACTGGCCGACATGCAGTGGCTCGCCACCTGCACCCGCGCCAACCACGACTACCTCTCGGCGTTGCCGGAGGGGCACGGCAAGGTGCATCTGGTCTACCACGGCATCAGCTTCGCGCGCTTTCCGCCGCCCCCCCCGCCCCCGGCCGCGCGCGACGGCAGCGACCCGGCGCACCCGGTGGAGCTGCTGTCGGTGGGCCGCGCCGTGGCCAAGAAGGGCTACGACGACCTGCTCGCGGCGCTGGCGACGCTGCCGCCCGGGCTGCACTGGCGCCTGAGCCACATCGGTGGCGGCACGCTGCTGCCGGAACTCAAACGCCAGGCGGAGCGGCTCGGGCTGGCCGGCAACATCCGCTGGCTGGGCGCGCTGCCGCAGCAGGAGGTGCTGGCGGCCTACCGCCAGGCCGATCTCTTCGCGCTGCCGTGCAAGGTGGTCGACGACGGCGACCGCGACGGCCTGCCCAACGTGCTGATGGAAGCGCAGAGCCAGGGTGTGTGCTGCCTGTCGACGCGGCTGTCGGGCATCCCCGAACTGATCGAGGACGGCGTCAGCGGCGTGCTGGTGGAACCCGGCGACGTGGCGGCGCTCGGCGCGGCGCTGGCGCGGCTGAGCGCCGACCCCGGCCTGCGCCAGCGCCTGGCCCGGGCCGGCGCCGACCGGGTGCGCCGCGAGTTCGCCATGGAACGTGGCATCGAGCGGCTGCTGGCCTGTTTTGACACCCCTCTTTCCGCCACGGAGGCAGCATGCCCCGTCTCGCCTTCTACGCCCCATTGAAATCGCCGCGCCACCCGGTGCCGTCCGGCGACCGCACGCTGGCGCGGCTGCTGCTGCGCGGTCTGCGCCTGGCCGGCTGGCAAGTGGAGCTGGCCTCCAGCCTGCGCAGCTACGACGGCGTCGGCGATCCGCGCCAGCAACAGCGGCTCAAGGCGCGCGCCGAACGCCGCGCCGCGGCGCTGATCGCCGCCTATCGCGCCCGTCCGCCGGAGGAGCGGCCGCAGGCCTGGTTCACCTACCACCTCTACCACAAGGCGCCGGACTGGATCGGCCCGGCGGTGTGCCGCGCGCTCGGCATTCCCTACCTGCTGTGCGAGGCCTCGCACGCACCGCAGCAGGAAGGCGGGCTGTGGCAGGACAACCTGTCCGACTGCGTGGCGGCGATCCGCCAGGCGGCGCGCATCTTCATCGTCAACCCGCGCGACGAGCCCGGCCTGGCGACGGTCCTGGCCAACCCGCTGCGGGTGCTGCGCCGGCTGCCGCCGTTCATCGACACCACGACGTTGGCGCGGCGCCGCCCACGTGGGGAGCTGGCGCGCGAAGCCGGGCTCGACCCGGCGCGGCCCTGGCTGATCAGCGTGGCGATGCTGCGCCCGGGCGACAAGATGGCCTCGTACCGGCTGATGGCGGCGTGCTACCGGCGGCTGCTGGCGGAGGGACGCCATCTGCACTGGCTGATCGTCGGCGACGGCGCGGCGGCGGCGGAACTGGACGCGCTGATCGCCGACCTGCCCGGCGCGGTGCGGCTGGGCGCGCTCGACCCGCCCGCGGCGGCGCCGTGGCTGGCGGCGTCGCAGCTGTGCGTGTGGCCGGCGGTGAACGAGTCGTTCGGCATGGCGCTGCTGGAGGCGCAGGCCGCCGGCTGCCCGGTGGTGGCCGGTTACGGCACCGGCGTGGCCGGCATCGTCGACGCCGCCAGCGGGCGGCTGGTGCACGATTGCAACGTCGAGCGCTTCAGCGCCGCGGTGGCGACGCTGCTGGACGACTGGGCGGTGCGCCGCGCCATGGCCGAGGCCGGCCCACACTACGTGCGCGAGCACCACTCGCTGGGGCGCGCCGCCGCGCTGCTGCGGGCGTACTGGCCGGGCCCGCCCGTCGTGGCATCGGCTATACCGGAAGAAGCCGTCCCGGCTGCTGCCAAGGTATCCCGCGATGAAGAAAAGCCGCATCCTGATCTATAGCCACGACTCGTTCGGGCTCGGTCACCTGCGCCGTTGCCGTGCCATCGCGCACGCCCTGGTCGAGCGCTACAAGTCGCTGACGGTGCTGATCCTGACCGGATCGCCGATCGCCGGCCACTTCAACTTCAAGGCGCGTGTCGACTTCGTGCGCATTCCCGGCGTGATCAAGCTCTACAACGGCGAGTACACCCCGCTCAAGCTGCACATCAGCCTGAAGGAGACGCTGGCGCTGCGCGAGTCGATCATCCTGCACACCGCGCGCGTGTTCGAGCCGGACCTGTTCATCGTCGACAAGGAGCCGCTCGGGCTCAAGGGCGAGGTGGCCAGCACGCTCGACCTGCTCGCCACGCGCCGCACCCGCACCATCCTCGGCCTGCGCGACGTGATGGACGACGCCGACCGGCTGTCGCGCGAGTGGCAGGCCAAGAACGCGCTGCCGGCGCTGGAGAGCCTGTACGACGAGATCTGGGTGTACGGCAGCCGCAATATGGGCGACCCGCTCACCGGGCTGCCGATCACCCCCGCCATCCACGACAAGATGCTGTACACCGGCTACCTGCCGCGCCACCTGCCGGAGCATGAAAGCTCCGGCTTGCTGGAGGGGCTGCCCGAGCCCTACCTGCTGGTGACGCCGGGCGGCGGCGGCGACGGCGCCGAGATGGTGGACTGGGTGCTGCGCGCCTACGAGAGCGGCGCCGCGCTGCCGTGGCCGGCGCTGTTCATGCTGGGGCCGTTCATGTCGGCGCACGAGCAGGAGGCGTTCCGGCTGCGCGCCGCCCGGCTGCCCAACGTGCAGATCGCCACCTTCGACACCCAGTTCGAATCGCTGATGAACCAGGCGCGCGCGGTGGTGGCGATGGGCGGCTACAACACCTTCTGCGAGATATTGTCGTTCAACAAGCCGGCCCTGCTGGTGCCGCGCACCGAGCCGCGCCTGGAGCAGCTGATCCGCGCGCGCAAGGCGACTGCGCTGGGGCTGACCACCATGCTCGACCCGGCGCAACTGGGCGACACCGCGCCGATGGTGGCGGCACTGCAGCGCCTGCCGGAGCAAGCGCCGCCGTCGGCCGCGGCACGGCGCAACATGCTGTGCGGGCTGCAGACCATCGGCAAGCGGGTGGGCGCCATCGTGCGGGAGCACGCCTCGTGAAGCTGCTGTTCTACGTCCAGAGCCTGCTCGGCATCGGCCACCTGCAGCGCGCCGGGCGGCTGGCGCGGGCGTGCCAGGCGCACGGCCTGGAGGTGCACATGCTGATGGGCGGCGAGGACAGCGTGCTGGTCGATTTCGGCGCCGCCCGGCGCATCGCGCTGCCGCCGCTGACCAGCGCCGACGCCCGCTTCACCACCCTGCTCGACCGCCACGGCCGGCCGCTCGACGCCGCACTGGAGGCCGAGCGGCGCGACCGCGTGCTGGCGGCGCTGGAGCAGGTGCGCCCGGCGCTGCTGCTGATCGAGAGCTACCCGTTCGGGCGGCGCCGCCTGCGCTTCGAGCTCGATCCCCTGATCGAGGCGGCGCACGCCATGACGCCGCGCCCGCTGGTCATCTGCTCGGTGCGCGACGTGCTGCAGGGGCGTTCGCCCGAGCGCCAGACGGAGAGCGCCGCGCGGTTCCGGCGCGACTTCGACCACCTGCTGGTGCACGGCGACGCCGAGTTCCTGCCGCTGGCGGCGAGCTTTCCGGTGGCGCTGCTGCCGCCGGAGCGGGTGCACCACACCGGCTACGTCGGCGCCGCGCTGACGCCGTCGGACGACCCCGCGGCGGCCGGCGAGGTGCTGGTCTCGGCCGGCGGCGGCGCGGTCGGCGCCGAGCTGCTCGCCACCGCGCTGGCGGCGCGGCCGCTGACCCGGCTCGCGGCGCGACGCTGGCGCCTGCTGTGCGGCCCGCGGCTGGAGGCGGCGCGGCGCCGGGCGCTGGAGCGCGACGCGCCGGACGGCGTGATCGTCGAGGACCTGCGCGCCGACTTCGCACCGCGCCTGGCGGTGGCGGCGCTGTCGATCTCGCAGGCCGGCTACAACACAGTGCTCGACCTACTCGCCGCCGGCTGCCCGGCGGTGCTGGTGCCGTTCCAGGGCGAGGACCAGACCGAGCAGCGCCTGCGCGCCGAGGCGCTGGCCGCGCGCGGACGCGTCGCGCTGCTGGAGGAGAACGCGCTGACCCCGCTGGCGCTGGCGGCGGAGATCGAGCAGGCGCTGACCCTGCCGCCCACCCGCCTGCCGCTCCGGCTGGACGGCGCCGAGCAGAGCGCGCGGCTGCTGCGGCGCTGGGCCGAGGAGGCCGGCCATGGCGGGTGACGATGGTTTTGCCGTGCTGCGCGCGGAACTCGACCGCTGGGGCGAGAGCGGCCGGACGGCCACCTTCTGGTGGCGCGACGACGACGCGGTGGCGGACAGTGCCGCGCTGCAACGGCTGCTGGAGCTGGCCGATGCCCACGCCGTGCCGTTGTGGCTGGCGGTGATCCCGGCCGCGCTGGAGGACTCGCTGCCCGCCGCCCTCGCCGCCCGGCACGCGCTCGGCGTGCTGCAACACGGCATCGCCCACCTCGACCACGCCCTGCCGGGCGAGCGCAAGTGCGAGCTCGGCGCCGCCTGGCAGTGGGACGCGCTGCGCGCGGCGCTGGAGGACGGGCGGGCGCGCCTGGCGGCGGCCTTCGGCCAACGTTTCCGCCCGGTGCTGGTGCCGCCCTGGAACCGCCTCCACCCCGGCTGGATTCCGCGCCTGTCCGAGGCGGGGCTGACCGGGCTCTCCACCCTCGGCCCGCGTCGGGCGCGCCCGGATCTCGCCGTGGTCAACGTGCACGCCGACCTGATCGACTGGCGCAGCCGCCAGTACGCCGGCGACGCGGCGCTGGCGGCGGCGCTGGCGCGCCACCTCGCGGCGCGGCGCCGCGGCGAGGCCGACGCCCTGGAACCCAGCGGCATCATGAGCCACCACCGCGTGCACGACGCCGCCATCTGGGACGGTGCCGCGCGCCTGCTGGCGCTGCTGGCCGCCCACCCCGCCGCCGCCTGGCACGATCCGGCGGCATTGTGGCATGCCGCTGTGGCGGAGGGCGCGCCGCCATGCTGAACGAGCTCTTCAACAGCACCAACCAGATCGCCGACGTGCTGTGGATCATCCAGCAAATCCTCGGCCGCGCCGCCGGCGAGCTGCAACTGATCGCGCAGCAGATCGACCACGACATCACCGCCGCCGGCTGGGACCGTTTTGCCGGCATCACCGTGCTGGTGGTGGGGGTGGCGATGCTGGCCGAGTACCTGGCCGGGCGCCGCTTCCGCGCGCTGGCCAACGCCATCGGCCGCGAACAGGCCAGCGGGCTCGGCAGCCGCATCGGCTACCAGCTGCTGCGCACGCTGTTCCGGCTGCTGTGCGTCGGCATCTTCATGATCACCGCGCAGGGCATGCTGCTGCTGACCAGCAACACCAACGACGTACGGCCGAAGCTGCTGTTCAGCCTGCTGCTGGCGACGGTGACCTTCCGCGCCGTGGGCGTGCTGTCGCAGGCGGTGTTCGCCCCCACCGCCAAGGGCATCCGCCCGCTGCCGATCGCCTGCGAGCAGGCCATCGGCTTCCACCGCGGCGTGATGACCTTCACCCTGCTCTACATCGTCGGCTTCCAGGGCACCGATTTCCTGGCCTGGCTCGGCATGGACGGCGAGCTGGTGCGCCTGCTCAAGGTGCTCACCGGCCTCGCCCTCAACCTGTTCGCGCTGGGCTTCGTCTGGCTCCAGCGCGGCACCATCGAGCAGTTGTTCCAAAGCCGCGACCGCAACGGCGGGGAACACGGCCTGGCCATCATCCTGAGCCAGTCGTGGCCGCTGCTGGTGACGCTGTGGCTGCTGGCGATCTGGCTGCTGTGGAGCCACAGCCTGATCATCGGCAACCTGCAGCACGCCGCCAAGATGTCCTGGCCATGGTGGCTCACGCTGCTGTTCCCGATCATCGACCGGCTGTTCGCCGCCGCGCTCTACAAGCTGTGCCAGCTGCCCTGGCTGCAAAGCCATACCTTCGCCCAGCGCTCACGCCGCTTCCGCCGCATCATGCAGGGCGGGCTGAGGCTGATCATGCTCACCGTCGCGGTGCTGACCGTGGCCGACGTGCTGGGCTACGACGCCATGACCATGAGCGGCGACGGCCGCATCAGCCGCCTGCTCAAGTCGCTGCTCGACAGCATGGTGATCGTGCTCTTGGCCTATATGGTGTGGGAGGTGCTGCTGTCGCAGATCGAGCGCCAGCTGCCGCCGCCGGAGCAGGAGGTGCAGAGCACCCTGGCCGACGAGGGCGAGGGCGCCGCCGCCGGCAGCCGGCGCGAGACGCTGCTGCCGCCCTTGCGCACGCTGCTGTTCTTCCTGCTGCTGATCATCCTGACCCTGAGCCTGCTGCACGCGCTGGGGGTGGAGATCGGGCCGCTCCTGGCCGGCGCCGGGGTGATCGGCATCGCCATCGGCCTGGGGGCGCAGAAGCTGGTGCAGGACGTCATCTCCGGCATTTTCTTCCTGCTCGACGACGCCTTCCGCCGCGGCGAGTACATCGAGGCCGGCGACTTGCGCGGCACGGTGGAGCGGCTGTCGATCCGCTCGATGCAGCTCAGGCACCACCTGGGCGCGCTGCAGACCATCCCCTACAGCTCGATCCGCACCGTGCGCAACATGAGCCGCGACTGGGCGACCATGAAGCTGGAGATCCGCCTGCCCTACGACGTCGACCTGGAGACGGTGCGCAAGGTGATCAAGAGCGTCGGCGAGGAGATGCTGGCCGACCCCGAGCTGGGACCGCACTTCATCCTGCCCCTGAAGTCGCAGGGGGTGATGCGCATCGAGGAGTCGGCGCTGATCGTGCGCATGAAGTTCACCACCCGCCCCGGCGAGCAGTGGGTGATCCGGCGCGAGGCCTACCGCCGCGTCAAGGAGGCGCTGGAGGCGCGCGGCATCCTGTTCGCCCACCGCGCGATCCACGTCATCCTGCCGGTACCGGCGCCGGCCAAGCCGCCCCCGCCCATGGCGCCGCTGGCGGGCTACGACGACACCCACGAGCTGACCGAGGAGGACAGCCAGCGCCTGGCGGCGATGGCCGGCGCCAGCGCCGGGGCGATCCTGGCCGCCGAACTGGAGCGGCAGAACCGCATCGACGACGAGGATTCGCCCTGACGCCCCGCGCCCGGCCTCCGCCGTTCGGCCTAGCCCCTCCCCCTCGTCGGGCGTATCGAAGGACCCGCCGCCGTCGCGCTACACTGCAGCTTCCCCCCTGCCCGTATTGGAATACCGCGTCATGACCCAGATCACCGATTTCGACTCGCTGCTGGCCGCCGCACGCCAGCAGCCCGACCCGCAACGCCTGCTGTTCGTGTTCGTGCGCTCGGTGCTGCACGACGACCACGCCCCGCACGAAGCCGAACGCTTTAACGCCGGCCAGGGCGGCATCCTGCAGCCGGTGCTGTGCGTCGACAAGACCCCGGCCGAACTCACCAACTTCGCCGCGCTCAAGGCGGAATCGGCGCGCACCGGCGAGGCCTGGCAGCTCATGTTCGTCGCCGCCATCGGCGGCGCCAACGGCCAGGCCCCCAGCAGCGACGACGCCGAAGAGCCGCTCAAGCGCATGATCCAGACCATCCAGACCGGCGGCGACGTGTCGCGCTACTTGGCGTTCGATCATCAGGGCGAGCCGGTACGCTTCCTCTGAGCGCATCGCCCCCCCCGCCGCCGCGCGCGCGGCGGCGCTGAAAACAAAAAGGTTGGCCGAAGCCCCGCATACGGGCTTCGGCCAACCTTTTGGTCGATGAGCGCGGTGAGACGGTTCAGAACCTGGTTACGATCTCGCGAGCTAGAGCGAGACAAGGCAAAAATGGCTGAGGAAGCGGAGTTTACACGTGGTAAATGAGCATTCCGGAGACGTTTTTAACGCCGTATCGCCGACGCGCAGCAGATCGTAAACAGGTTCTCAGCCCGCCATCGACGCCTCCACCTCGTCCGCCGTCTTCGGGATCGGCGTGCCCAGCACGCGGCAGCCCTGTTCCGTCACCAGCACGTCGTCCTCGATGCGGATGCCGCCGAAATCGCGGTAGTCGTCGAAGCGCGCGTAGTCGATCAGCCCGGCGTGGCGGCCCTCGGCCCGCCAGGCGTCGATCAGCGCCGGGATGAAGTAGATGCCCGGCTCCACCGTGATCACCATGCCGGCCTTGAGCGGCTTGCCCAGACGCAGGTAGCCGAGACCGAACAGCGCGCTGCGCTCGACCTCGCCGCCGTAGCCCACCAGGTCCTCGCCCAGCCCCTCCATGTCGTGCACGTCCATGCCGATCTGGTGCCCCAGGCCGTGCGGGAAGGCGATGGCGTAGGCGCCGGAGTCGACGATGGCGTCGGCGTCGCCGTGGAAGAAGCCCTGCGCCGTCATCCGCTCCACCATCACCCGCGCCGCGCGCTTGTGCACCTCGAGATAGGGTACGCCCGGGCGGATCGCGTCGAGCGCGGCCAGCTGCATCGCCAGCACCGTGTCGTACAGCGCGCGCTGACGCGGCGTGAAGCGTCCGCCCACCGGCAGCGTGCGGGTGATGTCGCTGGCGTAGCCGCTGGCGCTCGCCGCGCCGCTGTCGTTCACCACCAGGTCGCCGGCCGCCAGCACCTGGTCGTGGTGATGGTTGTGCAGCACCTCGCCGCGGCGCGAGAAGATGCTGGGGTAGGCCAGCTGCCAGTCGTGGCGCCGCACTATGCCTTCCATCTCGCCCACCACCGCGCGCTCGGCCACGCCCGGCCGCGCCGCGCGCATCGCCGCCAGGTGCATCGCGTGCGTCACCGCGAGCGCCGCTTCCATCTCGGCGATTTCCTCGGCGCCCTTGATCTCGCGTAGCGCCACCACGGCGCGGGTCAGCGCGGCGGAGACGCCGGCGCCCAGCTCGTCCGGCGGCAACGCCAGCAGCCGGCCCAGCTCGATCTGCGTCTCGCCGCGGTACGGCGCCAGGTAGTGCACGGTACGGCCGGCGCCGCGCGCCGCGCGCACCAGCGCCGCCAGCTCGGCGTAAGGCCGCGCCACGGCGACGCCAACGGAGGCGGCGCGCTCGGCCAGGCTTGGCTGCGGCCCGGTCCACACCACCTCGGCGACGTCGGGCTCGCGCCCGAACAGCGTCACCGCGCCGCTGTCGGCGTCGATCACGCCGGCCAGCCCCGGCTCGTTCAGGCCGAAGAAATAGCGGAAGGAGCTGTCCTGCACGAAGGGGTAGATGTTGTCGCGGTAGTTCATCGGTGCGTCGACGTTGCCCGGGAACAGCAACAGGCCGGACAGGCCCGCCGCCTGCAGGCGGGCACGGCGCTGCAGGTAGATGTCAGCAGAAAACATGGAGTCGATACCTTGTGGGTGACGGAACGGGGGCACTGGATTGTATACAGTCGTTCAACTGTACACGCGCCGCCGCCCTCCCGCCAGCGCCGGGCCTCTCACACGCGGTAGGCGCTGACCTCTTGGCGCATGCTCCCCGCCACCTCTTCCAGCCGCGCGGCCAGCGCGGCGGCCTGGCTGGCGGCGCAGCTGTTTTCCTCCGCGCCTTGCGCCACCACTTCCACCTGCTGGGCGATGCTGTTGGTGGCCATGCCCTGCTCGCGGATGGCGTCGGAAATCTCCGTCACCAGGCGCGCGCTCTGGCTGGCGCCGTGATGCAGGCTGCTCATGCTCTGTTGCGCCGACTGCACGCCCTCCTGGCCCTGCTCCACCTGCTGCACGGTCTGCTGCATGCGCCCCACCACGCTGCCGGAGACCTGCTGGATGGCGGCGATGATGGCGCCGATCTCCTGGGTGGAGGCGGCGGTGCGCTCGGCCAGCTTGCGCACCTCGTCGGCCACCACGGCAAAGCCCCGCCCCGACTCGCCGGCGCGCGCCGCCTCGATCGCGGCGTTGAGCGCCAGCAGATTGGTCTGCTCGGCCACGTCGCGGATCACGCTCACCACCGAGGCGATGTCCTGGCTGCGCGATTCGAGCTGGACGATGTCTTCCGAGGCGCCGCTCACGGTCGCGGCGATGGCCTGGATGTCGGCCACCGAGCGCCCGATCACCTGCTGGCCGTTGCCGGCCTGCCCGGCGCTCTCGCCCGCCAGCTGCTGCGCCTCCTCGGCGCGGGTGGCGACATGGTTGATGCTGACCGTCATCTCTTCCACCGCGGCGGCCATCTGCGCCGACGAGGCGCTCTGCGTGTCCGAACTCTGGGCCACCTGGCGCGACGCCGCCTGCAGTTCCTGCGACGATTCCGCCACCGCCATCACGCCTTGCTGCAGCGTGCGCAGGCTGGACTGCAGCCGCTCCAGCAAGCGGTTGAAGGCCTGCGAGGCCTGGCCGATCTCGTCCCGCCCCGCGCCCGGCGCGCGCAGGGTGAAGTCGAGCCGGCTGCTGATGGTTTCCATCGTGCTCGCCAGGTCGCCGAGACCGCGCTTGATGTTGCGGCACAGCAGCCCGCCCCACACCAGCGCCAGCAGCGCGGACAGCGCCATCAGGCCGAAAGACAGCCACAACGACTGGGCGTAGGCACGGTCGTTGTCCTGCTTCATGGCGACGGCCATTCTGTTGTTGTAACCGATATGCTGCGTCCAGGAGGCGGCCAGTGCCGCACCCTTGCCGCGGCCGGCGAAGGCGACCGCGGCGTTGGTGTCGCCGCTGCGCGACGCCCCCAGCGTATGGTCCATCTCCTGCTTGTAGGCCGCATACGTCGCCTTGTCCGCCGCCAGCGCGGCGCGGTCCTCGGCGTCGCTGACCAGCGACTCGTAGGCCGCGAGCTGCGTGTCGATGGCGCTGAAACTCTGCCGGATCTGGCTCTCGTACTCGGCCTTCTTCGCCGGGTCCGCGGTGGCGATGTGCTTCCACACCGCCACCCGGGCATTGGCCGTGGCATCCTTGGCGGCGACCAGGATCTTGACGCTGGGCATGATGTCCGTCGTGAACCCTTCGATACGGATTTGCGCCCGGGACAGCTGCCATACCGCCAGCCCTCCCGCCGCGATCACCAGCAGCACCCCGATCAGGAACGCCAGTATCAAACGCGTTGTGATTTTCATCATTCACCTCGGCTCACTGGAAAACCCTCGGGAAGAGCGGCACAGTCCGTCCTTCCAAAACAAACGTTTGCATTCCATCCCGCCACGCCACCCGCCCGCATTTTGGTGCAAAACAGCAACAACTCCCGCCATGCCGCGGCATTGGCAATTTTCACACTCCGGCCATCGG
The DNA here is from genome assembly GCF_000283535.1 of Pseudogulbenkiania sp. NH8B. Lineage (GTDB taxonomy): Bacteria > Pseudomonadota > Gammaproteobacteria > Burkholderiales > Chromobacteriaceae > Pseudogulbenkiania > Pseudogulbenkiania ferrooxidans. The sequence goes on along the minus strand of NC_016002.1, from coordinate 4,307,737 downwards.
GCCATAACGCCGTCATTCTGTTCATGACAAAAAGGACAAGCGCTCTACTCTGGCCGTGCACGAATCTCATAGGTTGATTTTTTCTCACCGCCATCGATGCGTTTTCGGAATTCACTAATTAATCCTGCGGCTGATTTGTAATAGAAATCAAAAAGTACATAATTGACGCACAGCCGGCATAAAAAATACAGTCCTCACGCATCCCATTTGAATAAACAAAAATTAATGAAAAGACAATTACCGTCTCTCAATGCCCTCAAAATTTTCGAGGCGGTGGGCCGCACCCTCAGCTTCACCCAAGCCGCGTCGGCGCTGGGCCTGACGCAAAGCGCGCTGTCCCGGCAAGTCAAGACACTGGAAACGGCGCTGGGCCAGAAACTGATCGACCGCAATCAGAAACGGATCGTGTTGACGCCGGCAGGACAGCAGCTGTTGGCGGCGGCAAGCCAGGCCTTCGATACGCTGGAAAAAGCCATCGGGCAGATCAACGAGGCCACGGCGCGACAGGTGCTGCATATTCGCTGCCCGGTCTTTTTTGCCAGCCAGTGGCTGATTCCGCGCCTGCGGGAGATCGAGTTCATCAGCGAAGCCGACAAGATCATCATCAGCTCGCCCGAGCGGCAGAACGACAGGGACATGCCGCCGGTGTCGTGCGAGGTGCGCTGGGGAGATGGTTCATGGCCGGGCTTCGACGGCGAGCTGCTGCGCTCGGTGCGCCTGCAGGCGTTCTGCGCGCCGCCGGTGGCCGAACTGTTCGCCCACAGCGGCGACACCAGCCGCTTGCGCCTGCTGATCTTCCAGCAGCCCAACCAGCAGATCTGGCAGCACAGCTGGAACCGCTGGCTGGAGGCCAACCCGCTGCCGGGCAGCAACGAACGGCTGGTATGCGACTCCCCGAAATCGACGCTGAGCGCGGCCTGCAAGGGCCTGGGACTGGCCCTGTGCGACCCGGTGATGCTGGAGAGTGAGCTGGTTCTCGGGCAGCTGGTGCCGTTCAACGAGCATCAAGTCGGCTGTGCCCACTCCTATTGGATCAAGACGCCCGGCGCCGGCGACAGCCCCGCCAGCCAGCGGCTGCACCAGTACCTGACGCAACACTTCGGCAATGCCGGCCGGCGTGACAGCGGCACCGCCGCAGGGCGGCGGCATGCTGCGGGCGTCAGGCCGGAGCCAGGCGCCAACGCCAGCGCAGCAGGCCACTGACCGCCCCGCCCGCCAGCAAGGCCCACAACGGGGCGCCGAGCCCGGCGATGGTGACGCCGGAGGCCGCCACCACGAAGGTGAGCAGCGCCGCCTCGCGCTGGCGCTCGTCGCCCAGCGCGGTGGCGAGCGAGGAGGCCAGCGTGCCGAACAACGCCAGTCCGGCGGCGGCGGCCACCAGCGCCTTGGGCAGGGTCAGGATCAGCGCCGCCAGCGCCCCGCCGGCCAGCCCCAAGAGGAGGTACAACACGCCGCACACCACCCCGGCCATGTAGCGCCGCGCCGGGTCCGGGTGCGCCTCGGGCCCGGTGCAGATCGCCGCGGTGATCGCCGCCAGCACCACGCCGTGTCCGCCCAGGGGCGCGGTGACGATCGACATCAATCCGAGCGCAGTGACCGGCGAGCGCGCCGGAATGCGGTAGCCGGACGAGGCCAGCACCGCCATGCCCGGCAGGAACTGCCCGGTCAGCGCCACCAGCGCGAGCGGAATGGCGAGGTTGACGAAGGCCGTCCACGACCATGCCGGCAGGGTGAACTGCGGCCCGGCGCCGCCCTGCCACGCCGGCAGCGCGCCGAACAGGCCCTGCACGCCGGCGATGGCGAACCCCAGCGCCAGCGCGAGCGGCAAGGCGTAGCGCGGGAACAACCGTCGGCCGAGGAAGAACGCCGCCGCCATCGGCAGCACCAGCGCCGCGTCATGGCTGGCCGCCCCGGCCAGCTCGGCGACGAAGCGGAACAGGATGCCGCCCAACAGCGCCGCCGCCAGCGCCGGCGGGAACACCTTCATGATCCTGTCGAACAGCCCGGAAGCACCGATCGCGGTGACGATGACCGCCGCCGCCAGGAAGGCGCCCACCGCCTCGGGGTACGGCACGCCGGGCAGCGCCGCCAGCAGCAGCGCCGCGCCCGGCGTCGACCAGGCGGTGATCACCGGCGCCTTCCAGCGCAGCGACAGCCACAAGCCGGCGACGCCGGAGCCGATCGACACCGCCCACACCCAGGAACCGAGCTGGGCGGCGCTCAGGCCCGCCGACTGCGCGGCGTGCACGATGATGAGAAAAGGGCCGGAATACCCCACCAGCAGTGCAAGCACCGCGGCGAGGACGGCCGAAGGCGACAGATCGCGCCAGGGGGAAAACGTCATGGTTCTGCTCCTTGGAGCCGCCAACACAACCCACTTGGCATTGCTGTGCGCATGCGGATACATCGCTGGGCGCGCATTTGCCGTACTGGGTGTACGGGCGGCAGCCACACGCCGGGCCAGGACCGCTGCACGGGGTTGGTTAACCGCTCAGATGTCATCGATGGCCCCAGCGTAGTCCCGCCGCGCGACGCCGCCTTCACACAACGCGCCAAACAGCTTAGGCTGGGCGCGATCTGTTCTATATAACAAGACGATGAACGCCACTCCGCATTACCAGCGCATCGCTGCCGAGCTGCAGGCCCGCCTCGACGCCGGCGAATTCGTCCCCGGCAGCCGCCTGCCGGCGGTGCGCCGCCTGGCCGAACACTACGGCGTCAACACCCTGACCGCGCTCGCCGCCTACCGCCTGCTGGAACAGCGCCAGAGCGTGGTGGCGCGCCCGCGCGCCGGCTTCTACGCCGCTCTGCCGCGCCGCGCGGCCCACCCCGAGCAGAGCGCGCCGCTGCCGGCGCCGGCGGCGCTGGTGCGGGTCGACAGCCGCGTCTCGCACCTGCTGCGCCTGTCCGGCTCGCGCCTCGCGCTGCAGCTGCACATGGCCGAGGCCGCCACCGCGCTCTACCCCACCGCCGAGCTGGCGCGCCGCCTGCAGCACACCTTGCTGCGCCAGCCGGAGCTGATCGGCGCCTACCTCGCCGAATCCGAACAGACCCGGCTCAAGCGCGAGATCGCCCGCCTCGCCGCCGGCGCCGAGCTCGATCTCACCCCCGGCGACATCCTGATGACCCAGGGCATCACCGAGGCCATCAGCCTGGCGCTGCGCCTGCTCACCCGCCCCGGCGACACCGTGGCGGTGGAAACCCCGGTCTACTTCGGCCTGCTGCAGACGCTGGAGAGCCTGGGCCTGAAGGCGCTGGAGATTCCCTGCACGCCGGACGCCGGGCTGTCGCTGGAGGCGCTGGAGTTCGCGCTGCGCCACGGCCCGGCGGTGCGGTGCCTGGTCACCGTGCCGCACTTCCAGAACCCCACCGGGGCGCTGATGCCGGACGACAACAAGAAGCGCCTGCTGCAGCTGGCGCGCCGGCACGGCGTGACGATCATCGAGGACGACGTGTTCGGCGACCTCTACTTCGGCCCCCGCCGTCCCACCCCGCTCAAGGCCTGGGACCGCGACGGCGAGGTGATCTACTGCGCCTCGTTCACCAAGAGCTTCGCGCCGTCGTTCCGCCTGGGCTGGCTCGCCGGCGGCCGTCACCACGCGGCGCTGACCCGCTTGCGCGAAAGCAGCTCGCTGGTGAGCTCGTCGCTGCTGCAGGTGGTGCTGGCCGACATGCTCGCGGCGGGCGATTACGCGCGCACCAGCCAGCGCCTGCGCCAGCAGCTGGCGCAGCAGATGCAGGCCACCGCCGACGCGGTGCTGGCGGCGTTCCCGCACGGCACGTGCGTGCGCCGGCCGCAGGGCGGGCTGCTGCTGTGGGTGGAATGCCCGGAGGGGGTGGATACCGCGCGGCTGCTGGAAGCCGCGCTGGCGCAGTCGATCAGCTTTGCCCCCGGCCTGCTGTTCTCGGCCGAGCCGCGCTTCAGCCACTGCCTGCGCCTCAACTTCGGCCAACCCTGGAGCGGGCAACTGGCCGACGCCATCACCCTGCTCGGCCGCCTGGCCACCGCGCAGCTGGCCGGACAGGATTGAGAACCTGTTCACGATCTGTCGCGAGCAGCCCTCAGCGGGGTGAAAAGCAGCGCAGAAGTCGGAATGTACTGGAGGACATGAGGATTCCCGATCGCTGAGCCAATCACTACGTGCCATTCTCTCGCTGAGCCAATCGAAGATTGGCACGCAGTGATTGGCTCAGTGATAGATTCGCACGCAGTGCACATGAGCCCCGATCAGGGAGGCGCAGCAAGATCGTGAACGGGTTCTGAGGAAACGACCATGGACCACATCGACACCCTGGTGATCGGCGCCGGCGTCATCGGCCTGGCGGTGGCGCGCGCGCTGGCCCTGCAAGGACATGAAGTCATCGTCGCCGAAGCCGAAGCCGCCTTCGGCCACCACACCTCGAGCCGCAACAGCGAGGTGATCCACGCCGGGCTCTACTACCCGACCGGCTCGCTCAAGGCGCGGCTGTGCCTGGCCGGGCGCGCATCGCTGTACCGCTACTGCGCCGCGCGCGCGGTGCCGCACCGCCGCCTCGGCAAGCTGCTGGTCGCCACCCAGGCCGGCGACGCGCCGCGGCTGACGCACATCGCCCAACGCGCCGCCGCCAACGGCGTGAGCGACCTGCGCTGGCTGGAACAGGCCGAGCTCGCCGACCTGGAGCCGGCGCTCGCCGGCCACACCGCGCTGTTGTCGCCCGCCACCGGCATCGTCGACAGCCACGCCCTGATGCTGGCGCTGCTGGCCGACGCCGAAGCCGCCGGCGCGCTCCTGGCGCTGGCCTCGCCGGTGGTCGGCGGGCGCATCGAGCCGGACGGCCTGGTGCTCACCATCGGCAGCGACACCCCGTACTACCTGCACGCGCGTCGCGTGGTCAACGCCGCCGGGCTGTGGGCGCAGCGCGTCGCGGCGGCCATCGACGGCCTGCCGGCAGACTCCATTCCCCCGCTGCATTACGCGCGCGGCGTGTACTTCACGCTGAGCGGACGCGCGCCGTTCTCGCACCTGATCTACCCGCTGCCGGTGGCGGGCGGACTGGGCACCCACCTCACGCTCGACCTCGCCGGCCAGGCGCGCTTCGGCCCGGACGTGGAGTGGGTAGATGCGGTGGACTACCGTGTCGACCCGGCGCGCGCGGGCTGCTTCTACCAGAGCATCCGCCAGTGGTGGCCGGCGCTGCCGGACGGCGCGCTGCAGCCGGGTTACGCCGGCATCCGCCCCAAGCTCGCCGCGCCGGACCAGGCCGATGCCGATTTCGTGATCCAGGACGAGCGCCAACACGGCGTGCCGGGGCTGATCAACCTCTACGGCATCGAATCGCCGGGGCTGACCAGCTGCCTCGCGCTGGCCGACGAAGTGGCGCGGCGGCTGGCGCCAGGCGCCGTGTAACAATTGAAACACATCGCGCCGCGCTTTCTGATAAGAACAAGGCAAAAAGGAGGAGGAGCCCCCGCATGGACGACAAGCACCGCATCCTGATCGTCGACGACGAGACCGAGGTGCGCGACTGGCTCGGCGCGCTGCTGGAGGACGGCGGCTTCGCCCCGCACGGCGTGGCCGACGGCGCGGCGATGCGCCAGGCCCTGGCCGCACAGCGCTTCGCGCTGGTGATCCTCGACCTCAGGCTCAAGGGCGAGGACGGCCTGATGCTGGCGCGCGAGCTGCGCGGCCAGTCCGCCGTGCCGATCATCATGATGAGCGGCAAGGGCGACGAGACCGACCGCGTGCTGGGGCTGGAACTGGCCGCCGACGACTACCTGACCAAGCCGTTCTCCGGGCGCGAACTGCTGGCGCGCGTGCGCGCCGCGCTGCGCCGCACCACCGAGCTGTCGATCCCGCTGCAGCGCCACCCGGGCGAGGCGCACGAGTGCTACGCCTTCAACGGCTGGCTGCTCGACCTGACCGCGCGCGAGCTGCGCCAGCCGGACGGCACGCCGTGCGCGCTGACGCAGGGCGAGTTCTCGCTCTTGGCCACGCTGGTGCGCCACCCGCAGCGGGTGTGGAGCCGCGAGCAGCTGCTGGAGCAGACACGCGGCCTCGACACCGAGGTGTACGACCGCACCATCGACGTGCTGATCCTGCGCCTCAGGCGCAAGATCGAGCCGAACCCGCGCCACCCCGAACTGATCTGCACCGAGCGCGGCCTGGGCTACCAGTTCCGCGCCGCGGTCAGCCGCCCTTGAGGTCCGCCGTGCCGTCCCCCTCGCGCCTGTTGTGTTCCGCCTGGTCGCAGCCGATCCGCACCCGGCTGCAGGCGGCGTTCGCGGCGATGTTCGTGCTGATGCTGGCGGTGACCCTGGTCGGCGTCAGCGGCATGCGCACCACGCTCGACACCCTCACCGGCTTTCGCGAGGAGGTGATGCCGGAGCTGGCGCGCGTGCTGGAGCTGGCGGAAAAGGTGTCGCAGGTGGCCGCCATCGCCCCCAACCTGGCCGACAATTACGCCCCCGACACCCTGCCCGACGACGTGCAGCGGCTGCAGGCGCTGATGGGCGACATCCAGCGCCTGTCGCTGGCACTGCCGCCGCAGGCCGACCGCCGCCTCGCGGTCAGCAGCATGCTGGACGGCGCCGGACGCGACCTCGAGCAGCTGCTGCTGTTGTCCGGCGACAAGCGCCACCACCAGCAGGCGCTCGACGCCTACCGCCTGCGCCTCGATCACCTGCTCGACCAGCTCGGCCACGGCGGCGTGGTGCGCCGCGCGCCGACCCTGCTGCCGTTGTGGCACACACTGCAGGCGGTGCCGCTGGCGCGCGACCGCGCCGCGCTGGGCGCGCTGGAAGCCGACGCCGAAGCGCTGCTGCTGGCGATGCAGCGGCGCGGCGAGACGCGCTACCTGCCGCCCTGGCTCCACACCGAGCTGGACGTGATCTGCTGCACGCCGCAGAACCTGTTCGAGCAGCGCCGCCAGGTGCTCGCCACCGACGAACGCATAGCGCTGCTGCTGCAGCTCTACCGCAGCAACGCGGTGCAGCTCAGCCAGCGCACCGCCGCCTACGTGCAGGAACTGCGCGCGCTGGCCGACAATCGCAGCCGCCGCGTGCAGGTCACCATCCGCTCCGGCATCAGCGGACTCACCGTGCTGGCGGCGGTCGGCGTGCTGGTGGCGCTGTTGGCGGCGGGCTACGTGCGGCGCGTGGCGCGGCAGATGCAGTCGATCTCGCGCGTGATGAGCCGGCTCGCCGCCGGCGACACCGCCCAGGCCACCCCCGCCACCGAACGCGCCGACGAGATCGGCGAGCTGGCGCGGGCGTTCCAGGTGTTCCGCGACAACCTGCTGGAAAAGCAGCGCCTGGCGCAGGGGCTGGAGGCGCAGCGCCGGCTGCTGCAGACGGTGTTCGCCAGCATGAACGACGGCCTCTCGGTGTACGACGCCGACGGCGCGCTGATGGTGTGGAACCCGCAGTTCCCGGCCCTGCTCGGCATCGACCCGGCGCGGCTCAGCAGCGGCCTGCCCTACCCCGCGCTGCGCACCGCGATGCCCGCCGGCACGCGCTGGCAGGCGGTGGCGGCCGATACCGCGGCGCACACCGCCGACGGCCGCGAGCGCATCGCCAGCGCCGCCGAGCTGCACCTGCCCGGCGGCCGCGTGCTGGAATTCCGCAGCCGCGCCATGCCGGAGGGCGGCTGGGTGGCGGTGTGCCGCGACGTCTCGGCGCGCCGCGTCGCCGAGGCGCAGCTGCAGCAGATGCAGAAGATGGAGGTGCTGGGCCAGCTCACCGGCGGCGTGGCGCACGACTTCAACAACTTCCTGGTGGCGATCCTCGGCAACCTCGAACTGCTGGAGCAGCGCGACGACCTGCCCGACGACGCGCGCCGCCGCCTGGAACGCGCCCACGGCGCCGCCAACAAGGCGGCGGCGCTGACGCGCCGGCTGCTGGCCTTCGCCCGGCGCCAGCCGCTCACGCCGGAGATCGTCGACCTCGACGACATGCTGCAGGAAATGCTCGACCTGATCGAATACAGCGTCGGCGAGGGTATCACCGTGACCGTGCAGGCCGAACCCGGGCTGCGCGTCTGCGTCGACCGCGGCCAGCTGGAAAACGCCGTGCTCAACCTGGCGCTCAACGCGGCGCAGGCGATGCCGGACGGCGGCCGGCTCGACATCACTGCGCGCCGCGACGACGGCGCCACGCCGCTGTCCGGCCCGGCGCTGTGCCTCTCCGTGCGCGACACCGGGCGCGGCATCCCGCCCGAGGTGCTGCCGCACGTGCTGGAACCGTTCTTCACCACCAAGGAACAGGGCAAGGGCAGCGGGCTCGGGCTGTCCATCGTGTACGGCTTCCTGCGCCAGAGCGGCGGCGACGTCGGCATCGACAGCACTCCGGGCCAGGGCACCACGATCTCGCTGTGGCTGCCGCCCGCCGCGCCGCACTGCCCCCTGGAGCGCGGTCCCGCCGCGCTGCCGGCCACGCTGCCGCCACGGAACGTGCTGCTGGTGGACGACGACGCCGACGTGCGCGACACCGCCGTGGCGCTGCTGCAGCAACTGGGCGCCACGGTGCACGCGGTGGCCGGCGAGGCGGCGGCGCTGGACTGGCTCGCCGCCGGCGGCGCGGCCGAGCTGGTGCTGTCGGACGTGATGCTGGGCGAGGGCGGCGACGGCGTGCGCCTCTACCGCCGCCTGCAGCAGGCGCATCCCGGCCTGGCGGTGGTGCTGACCTCCGGCCTGCCGCCGGAATACCACGCCCGGCGCAGCGACTGGCCGGCCGGCGCGCCGTTCCTGGCCAAGCCCTACACCCTGCCGGAACTGGCTCGGCTGTTGGCCCGGGACGCCGGCTAAGCCGCCAAGGTTGGCCGAAGCCGCCCTGTTGCAATTGTTAACGCCGCACCCCGCACCATGAAATTTGCCATTAACGCCAGCGCGGTTAGATGGGTACAGGGCATCGTGAGTCAGCCGCGCCACACCCCGGCACACGACGCGATGTCGACCACAACAAGGAGGAGAGACCCGTCATGAAAATCGCGTTGATGAGCGCCGCCGCCGTGCTGGCGCTGGCCGGCACCGCCGAAGCCGCCACCCTGCGTCTCGAATGCGGCGCGCCGGGACCGGGCCAGAATGTGTGCATGGACTCGGCCAAGGAATGGGCCAAGAAGACCGGCAACGAAGTGCAGTTCGTGGCAACGCCGAACGACTCGAACGAGCAACTGGCGCTGTTGCAGCAACTGCTCGGCAGCGGTTCGGACAAGATCGACGTGCTGCAGATCGACGTGGTCTGGCCCGGCATCCTGGCCAACCAGCTGCTGGACCTGAAGCCCTACAGCAAGGGGGCGGAAAAGCAGCACTTCGCCAGCATCGTCGCCAACAACACCGTGGCGGGCAAGCTGGTCGCCATGCCCTGGTACATCGACACTGGCATGATGTACTACCGCAAGGACCTGCTCGACAAATACCACCTGAAAGCGCCGACCACCTGGGATGAGATGACCGTGGCAGCCAAGAAGATCCAGGACGCGGAGCGCGCCGCCGGCAACGACAAGCTGTGGGGCTACGTCTGGCAAGGGCGTGCCTACGAGGGGCTGACCTGCAATGCGCTCGAGTGGGTGTCGAGCTTCAACGGCGGCACCGTCGTCGACGCCAAGGGCAAAGTGACCATCAGCAACCCGAACGCCGCCAAGGCGCTCGACACCGCCGCCAAGTGGGTGGGCACCATTTCGCCCAAGGCGGTGCTGAATTTTGCCGAAGAAGAGGCACGCGGCGTGTTCCAGTCCGGCAACGCGGTGTTCATGCGCAACTGGCCGTACGCCTGGTCGGTGATGAACCAGGACGGCAGCGCGGTCAAGGGCAAGGTCGGCGTGATGATGCTGCCCAAGGGCGGCAACGCCGGCCGCCATGCCGCCACGCTGGGCGGCTGGCAACTGGCGGTGTCGCGCTACTCGAAGAACCCCAAGCTGGCCGCCGACCTGCTGCTGTACCTGACCAGCGCAGAAGCGCAGAAGTACCGCGCCATCGCGGGCTCGTTCAACCCCACCATTCCGGCCCTGTACAAGGACCCGGACATCATCAAGGCCAGTCCGTTCATGGCCGAGCTCTACCCCACCTTCGCCAGCGCCGTGCCGCGCCCGTCCACCGTGACCACCAGCAAGTACAACCAGGTGAGCAACCAGTTCTGGAACGCCGCCCACGACGTGCTATCGGGCAACGCCAAGTCGGCCGACGCGCTGGCGCAGCTGGACGGCACGCTCAAGCGGCTGGCTCCGGCAGGCTTCGTCGCCGCCAAGTAATTCTCCCCTTCGCCCGCGTCATCGCTCTCCGCACAGCGGGGCGCGGGCCTTTTCTTGTTCCAAAAAGCATGAGGAACGAAAACGCGAAGGCAAGTTGAGCGGGGCCGCAGACAGTACACGCGCTACGGCCAGTGCTCGCTGAGCGAATCTCTGCGTGCAAATCGTTGATTTGCCCAACGATAGATTCGCACGCAGTCCGCACAACGCATGCCGACAACGTTAGCGTTTCTCAGGCGCATTGGAATCACCCTGGAGAGTCTCCCATGACGAGTCAAACCCTGACCTCGGCGGCCCCCGTGCGTGCGCGCTCCGCCGAGTCCTCGCTGCAGCGCTCGCGCCAGCGCACGGCCTGGCTGCTGGTGGCGCCGGCGCTGGTGGTGCTGCTGGCCATCGCCGGCTGGCCGCTGCTGCGCACCATCTGGTTCAGCCTGACCAATGCGCAGCTGGGCGACCTGACGCAGCTGCAGTTCGTCGGGCTGGACAACTATATCGGCGAGAACGGCGTGCTGCGCGATGCCGCGTGGTGGAGCGCGGTGGCCAACACGCTGCGCTTCTCCGTGATATCGGTCACGCTGGAAACCCTGCTCGGGCTGGGCGTGGCGCTGCTGCTCAACACGCCGTCGCGCGTGCGCACCCTGTTGCGCGCCGCCGTACTGGTGCCGTGGGCGATCCCGACCATCGTGTCGGCCAAGATGTGGAGCTGGATGCTCAACGACCAGTACGGCGTGATCAACGTGCTGCTGCAAAGCCTCGGCCTGATCGACCATCCGCTGGCCTTCATCGCCGATCCGGACCTGACGTTTTTCACCATCATCCTGGTCGACGTGTGGAAGACCACGCCCTTCATGGCGCTGCTGATGCTGGCCGCGCTGCAGATGGTGCCCTCCGACTGCTACGAGGCCGCGCGCGTCGACGGCGTGCCGCGGCTGCGCGTGTTCAGCCACATCACGCTGCCCCTGATCCTGCCCGCCGTGCTGGTGGCCATGGTGTTCCGCGCGCTCGATGCGCTGCGCGTGTTCGACCTGATCTACGTGATGACCTCGAACAGCCGCCTGACCAAGAGCATGTCGGTGTACGTGCGCGAACAGCTGGTGGACTTCCAGCAGGTCGGCTTCGGCTCGGCCTCGGCCACCGTGCTGTTCCTGGTGATCGTGCTGTTCACCGCCGGCTACATGGCCTTCACCCGCCGCCGCATGCAAGGAGTATGAGATGAAAAAGCATCCGGTAGAGACCCTGCTGTATTACGTCGCGGTGGCGCTGGTGATGGTGATCAGCCTGTTCCCGTTCTTCTACACCATCAGCTCGTCGCTCAAGCGCGGCAACGAGTTGTTCTCGACCTCGCTGTGGCCGGCGCACCCGTCGTTCAGCAACTACGCCAGCCTGTTCCGGGACCAGCCGTTCGGCGCCTACCTGCTCAACTCGGTGCTGGTATCGGGCGGCGCGGTGCTGCTGTCGCTCGGCGTCTCGGTGCTGGCCGCCTACGCGCTCGGCCGGGTGTCGTTTCGCGGCCGCGGCGTGCTGATGATGACCATCCTCGGCGTGTCGATGTTTCCGCAGGTGGCCATCCTGTCCGGCCTGTTCGAACTGGTGCGCGCGCTCGGCCTGTACGACCGCCTGGGCGCGCTGGTGCTGACCGACCTGATCTTCACGCTGCCGTTCACCATCTGGGTGCTGGTCACCTTCATGCGCGAGCTGCCCAAGGAGCTGGAAGAGGCGGCGCTGATGGACGGGGTCGGCGTGTTCACGCTGATCTTCCGCATCTTCCTGCCGCTGTTGTTGCCGGCCTTGGCGGCCACCTCGCTGCTGGCGTTCATCGGCGCCTGGAACGAGTTCCTGTTCGCGCTCACCTTCACCATCTCGCCCGAGCAGCGCACCGTGCCGGTGGCCATCTCGATGATCTCGGGCGGCAGCAGCTTCGAACTACCGTGGGGCACCATCATGGCCGCCTCGGTGATCGTGACCGTTCCACTGATCCTGCTGGTACTGCTGTGCCAGCGCCAGATCGTCTCCGGCCTCACCGCCGGCGCAGTCAAGGGGTAAGACATCATGCAAAAGCACAATCCGAACTGGTGGCGCGGCGCCGTCATCTATCAGGTTTATCCGCGCAGTTTTCAGGACAGCAACGGCGACGGCATCGGCGATCTGCCAGGCATCACCCGCCGCCTGCCGCACATCGCCGGCCTGGGTGCCGAGGCGATCTGGATCTCGCCGTTCTTCAAGAGCCCGATGGCCGACTTCGGCTACGACGTGGCCGACTACTGCGACGTCGACCCGATGTTCGGCACCCTGGCCGACTTCGACGCGCTGGCGGCCCGTGCCCACGAACTGGGCCTCAAGGTGCTGATCGACCTGGTGCTGAGCCACACCTCGGACCAGCATCCGTGGTTCGTCGAGAGCCGCGCCAACCGCGACAACGCGCGCGCCGACTGGTACGTGTGGGCCGACGCCCAAGCCGATGGCACGCCGCCCAACAACTGGCTGAGCGTATTCGGCGGCTCGTCCTGGCAGTGGGACACCCGGCGCGAGCAGTACTACCTGCACAACTTCCTGGCCAGCCAGCCCGACCTTAACTTCCACAACCCCGCGGTGCAGGACGCGCTGCTCGACGTGGCGCGCTTCTGGCTGGAGCGCGGCGTGGACGGCTTCCGCCTCGACGCGATCAACTTCGGCACCCACGACGCGCAGCTGCGCAACAATCCGCCGCGTCCGGCCGAGATGGACAGCCCGGGCGCGCCGCGCAGCAACCCCTACACCCACCAGCGCCACCTCTACGACAAGACCCAGCCGGAGAACCTGCTGTTCCTGGCGCGGCTGCGCCAGCTGATCGACCAGTACCCGGGCGCGGTTACCGTCGGCGAGATCGGCGACGACCTGCAATACCCGACGCTGGCCGCCTACACCCGGGGCGACGCGCACCTGCACATGGCGTACGTGTTCACGCTGCTCACCGAGCACTGCGCCGCGCCGTACCTGCACGGCGTGCTGGCCGACTACCTGCACGAAGCCGGCGACGCGTACGCCTGCTGGTCGCTCGGCAACCACGACGTGCCGCGCATCGTCAGCCGCTGGCAGGCGCTGGGCGGCAATCCCGAGGCGCGCGCCAGGCTGCTGCTGGCGTTCCTGCTGGCGCTGCCCGGCGCGCTGTGCCTGTACCAGGGCGAGGAACTGGCCCTGACCGAGGCCGAGGTGCCGTTCGAACGGCTGCAGGACCCGTACGGCAAGACCATGTGGCCCGAGTACAAGGGACGCGACGGCTGCCGCACCCCGATGGCGTGGGACGCCAGTGCCAACGGCGGTTTCAGCAACGGCACGCCGTGGCTGCCGGTGTCGCCGCAGCACCTCGAACGCACGGTGGCCCATCAAGAAGCCCGTGCTGACTCGACGCTGGCGTTTTACCGTCATCTGATCGAATGGCGCCGCGCGTATCCGGCGCTGCGGCTTGGCAGCATGACGCTGCTGGCGCCGCACGAACAGGTCCTGGCCTTGGTGCGCGAACTCGACGGCGACCGCATCCAGTGCCTGTTCAACCTGTCCGACCGCCCCGCCACGCTGCCGCTTCCCGGCCACGCCCAGCTGCTCGCTGGCAACGGTTTCGACGCCGACCTCGCGGGCACGGAACTGACCTTGCCGCCGCTTTCCGCCGCCTTCCTCCGTCTCACTGCAGGAGAAGCATGATGTGCCAGATTCGTCTCGATAATGTCCAGAAACGCTTCGGCGACACCCCTATCCTGGCCGACATCCAGCTGACCGTGGAAGCCGGCGAGTTCTGCGTCTTCATCGGCCCCTCCGGCTGCGGCAAGTCCACCCTGCTGCGTCTGATCGCCGGGCTGGAAGACACCAGCGCCGGCAACATCCACATCGACGGCGTGCGCGTCAACGACCTGGCGCCGGCCAAGCGCGATGTCGCCATGGTGTTCCAGAGCTACGCGCTCTACCCGCACATGACGGTGTACGACAACATGGCCTTCGGCCTGCGCCACCTCAAGCTCGGCGAGGCAGAGATCGACCGCCGCGTGCGCGCCGCGGCCGAATCGCTGCACCTGGCCGCGCTGCTCGAGCGCAAGCCGGGCGCGCTGTCCGGCGGCCAGCGCCAGCGCGTGGCGATCGGCCGCGCCATCGTGCGCCAGCCCAAGGTGTTCTTGTTCGACGAGCCGCTCTCCAACCTCGACGCCTCGCTGCGCGTCAAGACACGCGTCGAGATCGCCCGCCTGCACCGCTCCCTGGGCCGCGCCAGCATGATCTACGTCACGCACGACCAGACCGAAGCGATGACGCTGGCCGACAAGATCGTGCTGCTCAAGCCCCTGGCCGGGCAGGACGGCGTGCCCAGCATCGCCCAGGTCGGCCACCCGCTCGAGCTCTACCACCATCCGCGCAACCGCTTCGTCGCCAGCTTCATCGGCTCGCCGTCGATGAACTTCATCGACGCCACGCTGCAACACGCCGGCGCCGATGGTCTCGCCTGCAGCGCCGGCGGCATCACCCTGCCCGCCGCCGCCGACGCCAGCGCGCTCCCGGCCGGCAGCAGCGTGACGCTGGGCATCCGTCCCGAGCACATCAGCGTCGGCCAAGGCCCGCTCAAGGGCCGCGTCATCCACCTCGAACACCTGGGCGAACACAGCTACGCCTACCTCGAGACCCCGCTCGGCGCCACGCCGCTGATCGCCAAGCTGAGCGAGCAGCAGGCCGCCATCGGCGACACGCTGCCGTTCGCGCTGCCGGCACCGCGCCTGCACGTGTTCGACGCCGAGGGCGACGCGCTGCCGCGGCTGAGCCGGCACGACGTGACGCCGGCCGCCCTGGCCACCCACTGAGCGCCGCTAACAGAACCCTCTTGGCGTCGTTGCACCGGGTTTTGTTAGCCACTCTGAATCACCACAAGCAAAAAAACGGCGGCACCCCCTTGCCCATTGCACGGCAAGGAAGGCCGACCGCCGTCTATCACCAGCAGAGAGGGAATGGAGACATGAAACTGAACTACCTGATCGTGGCACTGGCCGGTCTGTCCGCCACCGCGTACGCCGACGTCAGCCTCATTGGCAAAATGGAAGGCGGCCTGCAACGCAAGAGCAACGTCGACGGCACCCATGTGAACGGCGTCAAGGACTTCGGCTCGGAAATCGACTTCGTCGGCAGCGAGGACCTGGGCGACGGCATGAAGGCGATCTGGCAGATGAACAACAACGTGCACCTGGACGGCGGCCAGTCCGGCGACACCTTCGCCTCCGGCGATACCTTCGTCGGCCTCTCCGGCGCGTTCGGCGCGGTCAAGCTCGGCCACGGCGTCAACGCCTACGGCGACAACTACTACGGCGCCAACTTCTACGACGTCGGCGACCACGGCGCGGACCGCGGCATCGGCGGCGTGCTGGGGCTGGGCGACGCCGGCGGCCAGAAGGGCGCGATCAAGTACGAAACGCCGAAGTTCGGCCACTTCAACGCCGCCGCCAGCTGGGCGGCCGGCGAAAAAGGCAACGGCAGCGCGGCCGGCAACGCCTGGGCGCTCGGGGGCAACTACGAAGGCGCCAACTACGGCCTGCACGCCGGCTACAGCCGCCAGGACCTGGTCAATGGCGCGGCCGGGGCCTACAGCGCCGTCGGCCACGCCACCGACTGGGTGATGTCCGGCAAGCTGACCCCGTTCTACGGGCTGACCATGGGCCTGGAGTACAACCACGCCACGCTGTCGGCCACCGCCGGCGCCCTGGCCGGCTCCTCCCTGGTGGTGCCGGCCGATCCAGCGGCCATGAAGAGCGTGGCGCTGCACGCCGAGTACAAGCCGGACCGGTTTGCGCTGCGCCTCTCGGTCACCCACACCGACAATTACAAGTACGTTTCCGACCAGAAGCGCAACGAGTTCGTACTGGGCACCAGCTACAACCTGTCCAAGCGCACCGCGCTGCTCGCCGAGTACCTGCACAGCAAGGTCAGTACCGACGAGCGCGCCAGCAGCGAACTGGTGATCGGGCTGCACACCGAGTTCTGAGTTCCGAGCACGCGCTCACCTCGGCCGCCGGCTCCTGCGGCCTCCTTCCCGGCCGCCCTCTGCGGCCGTTTTCCCCTCTCCGCGGCACCCGCCTGCTGGCGCGACAGCATGAGAGGTCTCCTTCACAATCTCTCCCTGATTTGGCAGAAAATCGGGTCAATAATGAGAATGGCTCTCGGGGCACCGGATGGTCTACGCCGCCCGCCGCTCGTGGCGTCACGGCGTGTCTTGCGCCCGATGGCCGTCACAACAACAAGGAGTCCGATCATGATCAGGTATGTATCCGCCGCCCTCGTCTCCGCCGCCCTGCTCGCCGGGCCGGCACTGGCCGCCAGCCCGGCCCAGCCGCAGCAAGAACAGGGCAAGCCCGCCACCAGCCTGCAACAGGCTACCGAGATCTACATTTCGACCAAGCTGGATTGCGACAACATGAGTCAATACCGCAAGGACCTGTGCCTGCGCGATGCCGAGGAAAAATACCAGCAAGCCAAACAGGCCGGCTAAACGCCGCTTGCCCGTGACGAGCGCCGTGGCGCTGCGCCGGCGTCCTGCGCCGATGGAATAGCTGCCCGCACGGCGCCCGGCCATCCCCCGCAACTCCACGCCCCGCCTCAAGCCAGGCCTTGCTCCGTTCAGGCCGGTGCGTGGCGGCAGGCCGGCGACTGACCGAGCGGCACGTTGAGCCCGGTGAGCCGGGTCAGCGTCGGCGCCAGCACCTTCATGATCTGCACCGGCAGGCCGCTGGTGAAGCCGTACTTGGCGGCTTCCGGTCCCTCCACGTAGGCGGTCAGGGTGCCGAAGTAGCGGTCGCCGATGAAGAACACGAAGGTGCCCGAGCGGCTCACCACGCGTGACGACAACAGCACCCCGCCCCTGCCGAAGGTGTCGAAGCGGTGGTCGCCGGTCCCGGTCTTGCCGCCCACCGGCAGCGGCGTGCCGTCCTGGGCGGTGAAGGCGCCCTTGAGCCGGGCGGCGGTGCCCTGCTCGACCACCTCGGTCAGCGCCTCGCGCGCCACCTGCGCCACTTCCACCGGCAGCAGCCGTTCGCCCTGGCTGCGCCGGTACGCCAGCGCCACTTCGTACGGGGTGTCGGCGGCGAAGTGCAGGCGGTCGATCAGGATGCTGGGCTGGCGGACGCCATCGTTCACCAGCACCCCCATCAGTTCGGCCAGCGCCGCCGGCCGGTCGGCCGACGCGCCGAGCGTGGTGGCGTAGGACGGCACCAGCGAATCGAACGGATAGCCCAGCCGTTTCCAGCCCTTGTGGATCTCGCGGAAGGCGTCTTCTTCCAGCAGCTGGCGGATACGCCGGTCCTGCCCGACCTTGTTGTGCGACTTGAACAGCCAGCCGTACACCTCCTGGCGCTGCTCGCGGCTCGCCGCGAGCGCCTGCGACAGCGTGGCCTTGGGTTCGCGCGCCAGGTAGCCCAGCAGCCACAGTTCCAGCGGGTGCACCCGGGCCAGGTAGCCGCGGTCGTTGAGGTTGAAGCGATCGATCGCGTAGTTGGCGTAGAGCTTGGCGATGTCCTTGTCGTCCAGCGACGAGTTGGGCAGGTGCGTCGTCAGGAAGCGGCGGAAGGCGTCCACCCCGGCCTCGGGATGCAGCGAGCGGTAGATCACCGCCAGCCGCACCGGGCTCGGCCGGATGCCCTGCACCAGCAGCTCCTCGGCCTCGGCCGGGCTCTTGCCGTGGTATTTCTGCCAGAAGCCGTGCAGGTACACCTTTCCCTCGCGGTCGGCGAAGCGCTGCAGGTAAACCATGCGGCGCGGGTCGTTGGGATCGGACAGCAGCATGGTGCTGGAGCCCGGCACCTGGTACATGTAATGGCGCACCACGTCGCGCATCAGGCGCACGAACACCAGGTTGACCGAATTGCGCAGGCCCTCGCGCACCGTGAGGATGCGGTAGTTGTCGAGCGGGTTGAAGTTGACGAAGGTGTGAATACCGCCGCCGGTGAAGAACGCCTCGCCAGGGTTGGCCGAATACTTGCGCTCCATCGCCCCTTCCAGCATCGCCTTGAGGCTGCGGTCCTGCGCCGTTTTCAGGTAGTCGACCGCCCAGCGCGTGATGAAGTCGAGCTCCGCCACCGGGACTTTCTTCAACTCCTCCGGGCTCATCCCGACGTAACGCTGGTGCAGCCCGGCGACGATTTCCAGGTAGCTCACCAGGGTGCGCAGCTTGGCGGTGGAGCCCAGGTCGAGCTTGGTGCCGCGGTTGATGTCGAAAGGCTGGTCGTAGTTGTCGGTCTGCACCCGCACCAGGTTGACCCCCGGCGTGCGCTCGAACAGCGTGAAGCTGTAGATGACCTTGGCCGGGTCGCCGGTATCGAGCAAGCGCGGCGCAATCAGGCCGGCGTCGCGCGCCTTGTCCGGGTCGCGCAGGCCGTACAGCGTGGTGCTCGCCACCTGCTGCAGCGGCTGATCCAGCGTGCTCTGGGCGCTCAGGTCGAGGTGGTCCAGATCGTACAGGCGCGGCAAGCCGAGCAGGCCGGCGATGCGGGTGCGCGTGGCGTTGGCGGCCTTGCGCTCGAGGAACGACACCGGCGGCGCGCTGATCGCCCCCGCGCGCAGCGCGAGCGGCTGGGCCAGCGCCGCGTCGCGCCAGGCCGGCGCGATCACGCCGGCCGAGGCGAGCAGGCGCAGGTAGCTGTCGGTGAGCTCCTCCAAGGGCTGCGGCGAACCGCTCAGGTAATACGACGGGCGACGCTGCGCGATCATCAGGCTCAGCGCCTGCTTGTA
The DNA here is from genome assembly GCF_000283535.1 of Pseudogulbenkiania sp. NH8B. Lineage (GTDB taxonomy): Bacteria > Pseudomonadota > Gammaproteobacteria > Burkholderiales > Chromobacteriaceae > Pseudogulbenkiania > Pseudogulbenkiania ferrooxidans. The sequence continues at coordinate 4,288,790 of NC_016002.1, read as the reverse complement.
GGCCAGCGCGCGCTCGGCCAGCGGCGCCGTGGTGTCGCCGGCCAGCAGCCGGTTGACGTCGGCCATGTCGCGGCCGTACCAAGCCCACAGCCCGTCGCCCAGGCCGTTGACCGCGCCGTAGCCGCTCTTGGCACTGAGCGGCACGGTATTGACGTAGTTCAGCGCGATCTGGCGGCGCTCGGCCGTGGTGTCCTCGCCGTTGCGGTAGGCGCGCACCGAGGCCGAAGCCATCTGCCGCAGCTTGTCCTTGGGACTGCCGGTACGCCCGCCCTCGGAATGGCGGTACTTCTCGATCTGGGTGGCGAGCGTGCTGCCGCCGGAGGTATCGACGTCGGACATGAAGACGCTCTGCACCCGCTCGATCACCGCCTTGGAGAAGCGTCCCCAGTCCACCGCCGGGTTGCGCGTCGGGTTGCGGTCGTCGAGCAGCTCGCGGTTCTCGATGAACAGCAGCGACTGCATCAGGATCGGCGGAATGGACTCGAAGCTGTGGTAGGTGCGTTCCGGGTAGCGCGCCGCAAACAGCGGCTCGCCGCTGCAGTCGGACACGTTGAGGCCGGCTTGCATCTTCTCGCGGTAGCTCGGGTACAGCCCGAAGTCGATCAGCTCGCGCTGGCTGAGCGACATGCGCGCCTGCTGCTCCACGACATAGCCCTGGCCTTGCAGCCGCTGCAGGAAGCCTGGCAGCGCGGTATAGCCCAGCAGCTGGTCGTACGGCCCGGTCTTGGGATAGCGCAGCTCGCGCGCGGGCGCCGCTCCGGGCTGGAGCTTGAAGGTGAGGCGATGGTTCAGTTCGCTCAGGAAGCGCGCCTGCCAACGCGAACTGGTGACTTCCTCGGAGATCAGGTAGGCGGCGACGGCGATCAACGCCAGCACCACCAAGGCCACGATCACCCAGGGACGACGGATGACGGCTCTTACCCCGCGCAGCGCAGGATTCATGCCATTCGACATAAGCTCCCCCTTTCCTGCCTCTGAATCCTTTTCTTTCATAGTAGGCTACTCCCTGCGCAGATTTCTCCAGACACGATCGTCCCGCTCCGCTTATCTACACTATTCGCCTCTTTGCGCCCAAAGGCCACCCCGACACGCAGCAGAGGCGGGAGAAGATGGGAAAAGTGCTATAAATCAGGTGCAAACAGGTGAAAATCGATTCGCAGCAGCAGGGGTGTCGCCACCAGGATGACGCGCACGTCCCCAGGGGGGCAAAGGAACGGACCATGGCCAGGAAATTCATAGACTGCCGGGAGCATCCGGGTACCCCGCAATGCACCGTGTCGATCGCCGCGGACAGCGAGGACGAGCTGTTGAGCGCCGCAGTGCAGCACGCGGTCGCGGTGCACGGTTACCAGGATAGCCCGCAGCTGCGCGAGCAATTGCGCCAGATGTTCAAGGAAGAACACGTCGAGGTGTCACACTGAAACGCCGCCCGGACACTAGGCAACGACAACGGCTCCCGCGGGAGCCGTTGTCGTTGGTGCAGCCGGCCGGGCCGGCCGTCGGGAGTGGCGCCCATGTCTAACCTAGCGGACTGCCGGCTTGGTTGCTGTCAGCCATAACCGAACCGGCACCACTCCTATCCTGATGGCGCGAGCCGCCAAGGTTTCAGGCCGCCGCCGGTTTGATCGATGAGACATTGGTGGCCTGTTCACCGTAGCCCGAGACAAGCGCAGACCCGGTTAAGAAACGCCCAAGGTCATCATCTGGCTTCCCCCAAGGTGGCAAAGGGCCGGGACGACGGGTTCACCACAGCCCGGGGGCGCTGTCCATTCAGGCCGGCAATCAAATTATCGACCGCCATCTCGGCCATGGCGAAGCGGGTTTCGTGCGTGGCCGAGCCGATGTGCGGCAGCGCCACCACATTCGGCAACTGCAGCAAGGGCGAATCGGCCGGCAGCGGTTCGCGCTCGAACACGTCGAGGCCGGCGCCGTGGATGGCGCCGCTCTTGAGCGCCTGGATCAGCGCGGCCTCGTCCACGATGGGCCCGCGCGAGCCGTTGATGAAGATGGTTTCCGGACGCATGCGGGCGAAGGCATCGGCGTCGATCAGCTTGTCCGTTTCCGCCGTCAGCGGCAGCACCACGCACACGAAGTCGGCGCTGGCATAAAGCTCGTTCAGCCCGACGCGGCGCGCGCCGTAGGCCGCTTCCGCCTCCGGCACGGCATGGCGGCTGTAATAGAGCACGTTCATGCCGAAGCCCAGGTTAGCGCGCCGCGCCACCGCCTGGCCGATGCGGCCGAGGCCGATCAGGCCGAGCGTCTTGTGGTGCACGTCCACGCCGAAATGCGCCGGGCCGATGCTACGCTGCCAGTGGCCGGCCTTGACGAATTCGGCCAGTTCCACCACGCGCCGCGCCGTCGCCAGGATCAGCGCGAACAGGGTGTCGGCGGTGGTCTCGGTCAGCACGTCCGGCGTGTTGGCGAGCAGGATGCCGCGCCGGGTCAGGTAGTCGACGTCGAAGGTGTCGTAGCCGACCGAAATGGTCGAGATCACCTCGAGCTCGCGTGCCGGGTCGAGCAGCGCCGCGTCGATCCTGACGCTGGAGCCGATCAGCCCGTGCGCCCCGGCGACCGCCTCGGCAAAGGCGGCGCGGTTGCTATCGTTGACGCCGTCGAAGCCGATCACCTCGAACTGTTCGGCCAACCGCGCCAGCAGCGCCGGCGGCAGTTTCTTGTAGGCGACTACACGTTTTTTCATGGCAAGCATTCCGTCTCAGGGGTTGGCATGGCGGGCGGCCACCACGATGTCCGGCTGCGCCTCGGGGCGCACCAGCAGGGTGACCAGCGCGGACACGAACAGCGAGCCCGCCATGAAGATGTAGGAAGCGTCCGGGCTGCCGGTGGCGCTGTTCAGGTAGCCCACCAGGTAGGAGCCGAGGAAGCCGCCGAGTGCGCCGGTGCTGTTGATCAGCGCCATGGCGCCGCCGGCCACGTTCTTCGGCAGCATTTCCGGCACGATGGCGAAGAACGGGCCGTAGGGAGCGTACATTGCCGCACCCGCCACGGTCAGCAGCGCGTAGGCGAGCCACAGGTGGCTGCTGCCGGCCAGGTAGGAGCCAAGGAAGGCGAGCGCGCCGATCAGCAGCGGCGGCCACACGAACAGCTTGCGGTTGCGCAGCTTGTCGGAGAAGTGCGAGACCGCCAGCATGGCCAGCACCGCGGCAAGATACGGCAGCGCCGACAGCCAGCCGGTGGCCACCATGTCGAGCTTGGACGCTTCGCGCAGGATCGACGGCAGCCACAGCACGAAGCCGTACACGCCGATGCTCCAGCAGAAATACTGCAGACACAGCAGGATCACCTTGGGCTGGCGGAACGCCTCGCGGTAGTTCTTCACCGCCTTGAGCCCGACCTGCTCCTGCGCCAGCGCGGCGGCGAGCGCGGTTTTCTCTTGCTCGTCGAGCCAGCTGGCATCAGCGGGACGTTCCTTTGCCGTCAGCGCCCATACCACGGCCCAGAGTACCGCCGGCAGCCCTTCGATGATGAACATCAGGCGCCAGCCGAACGCCTGCACCAGGTAGCCGGACAGGATCGACATCCACAGCACGGTCACCGGGTTGCCGAGGATCAGCACCGTGTTGGCGCGCGAGCGCTCGCCGCGGGTAAACCAGTTGCTGAGGTAAATCAGCATGGCTGGCATCACCGCCGCCTCGACCGCGCCGAGCAGGAAGCGGATCGCCAATAGCCAGTAAGCGTTGTGCACCATGCCGGTGAGCGTGGCGCAGCCGCCCCACAGGATCAGGCTCCAGAAGATCAGTTTCTTGACGTTGCGCTGCTGCGCGTAATACGCCGCCGGTATCTGGAAGAAAAAGTAGCCGAGAAAGAACAGCGCCCCGATCAGCGAGGCCATGCTCTTGCTGATGCTGAGGTCGGTCGACATGTGCGCGGCGGCGGCGAAGCCGTAGTTGGCGCGGTCGAGGTAGGCCAGGCTGTAGGTGATGAACACCATGGGCAGAACGAATAGCCAGCGGCGGCTGGTGGCGGTACGCGACTCCATGTTTGTCTCCTTTATATGATTTATGTAGTGCTACATGACGGCTCGAGCCGTTTTTCTTGTGTGTTGAAATCGTGTCTGGGTCAGGCGGGGCTGGCCGCCTCGAGCTCGGCGCGTGTAGGCAAACCCTCCATGTCGCCGACCGATTGGATCGCGAAGGCGCCGACCCGATTGCCGCGTGCCACTGCCGCGGCGAGCGGCAGGCCTTCGAGCAGCGCGCTCACCACGCCGGCGGCAAAGCCGTCGCCGGCGCCGACCGTGTCGATCACCTCGTCCACCGGAACAGCGGCGACGTAGCCCTGCTCGGAGGCGCTGCGGTAGTAGGCGCCCTCGGCACCGAGCTTGATCACCACCAGGCGCGCGCCCTGTGCGAGGTAGAAGGCGGCGATGTCCTCCGGGGTGCGGCAGCCGGTGAGCAGGCGTCCTTCGGCGATACCGGGCAGCACCCAGTCGGCCTTGGCCGCCAGCGCGTTGATGCGGCGGATCATCTCGGCTTCGGATGGCCACAGGCTCGGGCGCAGGTTGGGGTCGAACGAGATGGTCTTGCCGGCGCCACGCATGAAATCGAGCGCGTGCAGGGCGAATTGCCAGGTGTCGTCGGACAGCGCCGGCGCCACGCCGGTGCAGTGGAAATGGCGTGCGGCGGAGAAATAGGCCGGGTCGAAGTCGGCACGCGACAGCCGGCTGGCAGCCGAGCCCTTGCGGAAATATTCGACGACGGGGTCGGAACCGTCGACGGCGCGTGACTTGAGCTGAAAGCCGGTCGGGTAGCGCGAGTCGGTGGCGACGCAGCGGCAGTCGACCCCCTCCGCGGCCAGCGTGGCGCGCACGAAGCGGCCGAACGCATCCTGGCCGAGCCGGCTCACCCAGCCCACCCGGTAGCCGAGGCGCGCCATGCCGACGCAGAAGTTGGTCTCCGCCCCGGCCAGGCGGCGGCTGAAGTGTGCCACCGCGGCCAGGTCGCCCGGCTCGTCGGCCACGAACATCGCCATCGCCTCGCCGAAGGTGACCACGTCGAGCGTGTCGACCGCGTCTGGCGCTTGGGGCTCGGCGAGCAGCGCGACATAGCGCGCGGTGAGCGCGGCCAGGTCGCCGCCGCTGAGCGGAAATTCGATCGCGCGCGGGATGTCGGCGCGAAAGTGCGCAAACAACCGGCGCCAGCCGGCATCGCTCTCGGATAGCGGCACCGCGTGCAGCTTGCCGCCACGTGCTTCAACACCCTTGCCGTGGAGATAATCGACGTAAGGGGCGAGCGCCACGGCCGCCACCAGCGGGTCGGTGCCGGTCCAGTGCCAGTTGCCGATATCGAAGGTCATGCCGACCGGCACACCCTCGGCACGGCAGGCGGTAAAGAAGGCCACGAGCGGTGCCAGCGTGCCGCCGTAGGGGGTCTGGTCGTTTTCCACCAGCAGGCGGACCGGGCTGCCGGCCAGGCGCTGCGCGAGCGGGGCGAGATCGGAGCCGGCGCCGTAGTAGCCGAGCGGCAGCTTGAGCGTGCTGGCACCGAGTTCGACGGCTTCGGCGAGTGCCAGATCCAGGCGGGCCAGATCGAGCTGGCCGTCCGTGCCGAACAGCTCCAGCGGCGCGGAGTAGACCACGTCCAGATGCGAGTGGGCGAGCGCGTCGGCAAGCGGGCCGAGTTCCGGCGGGGTAGTGGGGAAGAGCTCGCGCCGGATCTCGATGCCGGCGGCGCCGGCCACAGCGGCGAGCGCGATGAAATGCTGTTGGCCGTGCGTCTGCACCAGGCTTGCGCCGTAGGCGGACGTCACCACGTTGACTGCGTGCATATTGGTTTTCCTCTTGCGCATTCGGCTGTCTCTGACTGATTTATGGAACCGGTTCCATAAACAGCGAAAAAACATGGCGCGCCGAGGCGAGCCATCGTTCCTGTCATTTTGTTACGGCGAATATAGCACCAGCCTTCGGCAAAACAACAAGAATTTTATCGCCGGGATAAAAATGACTGTGACAGTGTTGCGCGTGATACACGTCCTTTGCATCACAAAATGGACTCGGTTCCATGGCGATGGATGGCGACGCTGCCGGGGCTGGGGTCATCGACAAGGACGGGAGAGACGGCGCGGAATGCGCGCCGGGTCAGGCGGTGGTCGAGCCGCGCTCGATCAGCGTGCCAGGCAGCAGCAGTTCGTGGTGGTCGTGGCCGGGGGTGGCGATGCGTTGGAGCAGGCGGGTGGCGGCCTGAAAGCCGATCTCGTCGGTCGGTTGTGCCAGCGTGCTGATACCGGGCTCGACCAGCTTGGACCAAGAGAGCTCGTCAAAGCCGAGCAGGCCCACCTGCTGCGGCACCGTGAGGCCGAGCCGGCGCAGTGCCAGCACCAGTTGCAGCGTGACGACGCCGCTGGCGGCCAGCAGGGCCTTGCGCTGGGTGCCCGCGCGCGACATGAAGGCGGCCAGCGCATGGTCGAGCGCCGCGTCGTCTTCCAATGCGGCCAGTTCGAGCGTTTCGCCGCGGCAGTCCGGCCGCGCCGCCAGCGTCTCCAGAAAGGCGGTATGACGCTCCTCGCGCGAGCTGACCGCGCGGATCGGCTGCGTCACGTACAGGATGTCGGTAAAGCCGCGCTCGATCAGATGCACGGTGGCGACGCGGCAGGCCTGGCGGTTGTCGAGGCCGACAAGGTCCACCTCGATGCCCGACACGCGCCGGTCCACCAGCACCACCGGCAGGTTCGATTCCAGCAGGTCGTACATGAAGCGGCTCGGGCGCCCCTGCGAGTGCACGATCAGCCCTTCGACGTCGTACGAGCGCAGCATGGTGAGCGCCTGCTTCTCGCGCGCTTCGTCGTTGCCGGTGTTGCACAGCATCAGCGTGTAGCCATGCTGCTGGCACACCGCTTCGGCGCCGTGCAGGATGGCCACCGAATAGGGGTTCATCACGTCGGCCACCACCAGGCCGATCAGACGTGTGCGCCCCCCCTTGAGCCCGCGTGCCATCTGGCTCGGGCGGTAGCCGAGGCGCGCGATCGAGGCCTCGATGCGCTGGCGGATGTCGTCCGACAGGACCTTGAACTCGCCGGACAGATAGCGGGACACACTGGTCTTGGAGACTCCGGCGTCGCGCGCCACGTCCATGATGGTGGCGCGGGAGTCGCGCAGGGATCCATTGCGATGATGCTTGTCGGCGCTTTTCATTCGGTGGTTTGGTGGGATCTGGAAGGCTTTTAGAAAAGGGATTCGGGAAGCAAAAATCACAAATAATTTTAAGATAGCCTTCGCCAACCCGGCAAGCGCCGTGGTCGGTTATGAAAACATCTTGCATTTGCCCCTCATCGCGCTGCAACGATGGTGATGATTGGCCAAATCAGGTTTGGAGGAAAGGCAAAATGGCGGAATAGAGTTTCTTCAATTGCGTCCCCTCCGTGTGTTTTCTCGATGGATTGGGGGCGGCCCAGATAATCCCGTACAGGTCTCAAAAGATTGGGTTTCACCTGCCAACGATTCATTAGGGTGTATGCGTGGTAGCGGATTTGTATCCTGATTTAACCTTTTTGTGGTGCACAACATACGCCGTCGCTGGCTCAATGATGAGCAGTGAGCCGGCATTGCCGACATATCGCGCGGCCGGGCGGCTGATAACCACCCTGTCACTCACCCAAGCCATGTGCCATCGCTGGCATTTCTGATGGAAATTGCACGCCGCTCACCCTGCAGCCAGAACGAGGCTTGCTGGTGCGGATTGATTCGACGGCCCAAATAATCCGGATAGCTCTTGACCGTGCGGTTTTCCGTATTCTCGAAGAATCGAAGTTTTTAATCCCAACTCGTCAGAAAAAACGTCTTTAGCAAGCGTAGGAACGATAGGCCTTCAATTCTATCAGGAACCGGTCGCTGCTTACGGCAAATCAGGTACGCGCGGCAGAACGGTTTTGAAGGGATATTGGCTTGTGCAACGTTTATTATTCCTTCTGCTTTCACACCCACCTTGATAGTAGCCCGGACGTGCTTGGTGCCTGAATCAGCGCCCCAAACAAAAAAATGGCCCCTTGCGGGGCCATGTAACGAACCAGACGGTCCAGACAGGAATGAGATCAAAGACGGCTTACAGCGACGGCAGCAGCCCGTCGATGGCGAAGCGGTTGTAGTCGGCACGCTGGATCAGCGCGGCTGCTTTCTGGATGTCCGGCGCGAAGTAGCGGTCCTTGTCGTAGAACGGCACTTCGGCGCGCAGCAGCGCCTTGGCGGATTCCAGTTGCTCTGCCGCCTTGTTCGGGGCGCGGAAGTCCACGCCCTGGCAGGCAGCCAACAGTTCCACGGCGAGGATGCCGGCGGTGTTGTCGGCCATGTCGCGCAGGCGACGGCCGGCGAAGGTAGCCATGGACACGTGGTCTTCCTGGTTGGCCGAAGTCGGCAGGCTGTCCACCGAGGCAGGGTGGGCCAGCGACTTGTTCTCGGACGCCAGCGCGGCGGAGGTCACCTGGGCGATCATGAAGCCGGAGTTCACCCCGCCGTTGTTGACCAGGAACGGCGGCAGCTTGGACAGGTTGCTGTCGATCAACAGCGCCATGCGGCGTTCGGACAGCGAGCCGATCTCGGCGATGGCCAGCGCCAGGTTGTCGGCGGCGAAGGCCACCGGCTCGGCGTGGAAGTTGCCGCCGGAGATGATGTCGTTGTCGTCGGCGAACACCAGCGGGTTGTCGGAGACGGCGTTGGCTTCGGTCAGCAGCACTTCGGACGACTGGCGGATCTGGGTCAGGCAGGCGCCCATCACCTGCGGCTGGCAGCGCAGGGAGTACGGGTCCTGCACCTTGCCGCAGTTCTCGTGCGAGTGGGAGATGTCGCTGGCATCACCCAGCAGTGCGCGGTATTGGCGGGCGGCGTCGATCTGGCCCTTGTGGCCGCGCACCTGGTGGATGCGGTCGTCGAACGGACGGCGGCTGCCCTGCGCGGCTTCCACCGACATGGCACCGGCCACGGCGGCGGCGACGTACAGGTCTTCGGCGGCGAACAGGCCTTCCAGCGCGAAAGCGGTCGACGCCTGGGTACCGTTCAGCAGCGCCAGGCCTTCTTTCGGGGCCAGGGTGATCGGGTCCAGGCCGGCGGCGTGCATGGCTTCGCGGCCGTGCACGCGCTGGCCGTTCACGAAGGCTTCGCCTTCGCCGATCAGCACGGCGCTCATGTGCGACAGCGGGGCCAGGTCGCCGGAGGCGCCGACGGAACCCTTCTGCGGAATCACCGGGTAGATGCCCTTGTTGAACAGGGTGATCATCGCCTCCAGCACCAGGCGGCGGATGCCGGAGAAGCCGCGCGCCAGCGAGTTGATCTTGAGCGCCATCACCAGGCGCACGGTGCTGTCCTTCATCGGCTCGCCAATGCCGGCGGCGTGCGACAGCACGATAGAGCGTTGCAGCAGTTCCAGTTCTTCCGGGGCGATCTTGGTGTTGGCCAGCAAGCCGAAGCCGGTGTTGATGCCGTACACGGTGCGGTTTTCGGCCAGCACGCGCGCCACGGTGGCGGCGGAGGCGTCGATGGCGGCGTGGGCCGCCGGGTCCAGCGCCAGCTGCACGGAGGCGTCGCGGGCGATCAAGCGCAGTTGGGCCAGCGTCAGCTTGCCCGGGGTGATGGTGATGGTGGTCATGGGTATTCCTTGTGTCTTGTCTGCCGTGGCGGTCCGTATCGGCCGCAACGTGCATTCGCAGGATGGGTGGCGCGCGGCACAACCCATCGATACGGGGCAATCATTGTGACGGGTGAGGGGCCAGCCCTTCACCCATCCTACGGTCTCAGCATAATGTGTTGCGCACACAACTCAGCGTAGCGGTTCTGGCTAGGCGCGCGGCCGCAGACAGTACAAGTCGTACGGCAAGGCCGCGCAACGCCGCCAGAAGGGTTGTGTGCGTGACGCTTACTTCAACATCGGCAGGTCGAGGCCCTGCGCTTTCGCGCAGTTCTTGGCGATGTCGTAGCCGGCGTCGGCGTGGCGCATCACGCCGGTGCCCGGGTCGTTGCGCAGCACGCGGCCGACGCGCTTGGCGGCTTCGTCGCTGCCGTCGCACACGATCACCACGCCGGAGTGCTGGCTGAAGCCCATGCCCACGCCGCCGCCGTGGTGCAGCGACACCCAGGTAGCGCCGCCGGCGGTGTTCAAGAGCGCGTTGAGCAGCGGCCAGTCGGATACTGCATCAGACCCGTCCAGCATGCTTTCGGTTTCGCGGTTCGGGCTGGCGACGGAGCCGGAATCGAGGTGGTCGCGGCCGATCACGATCGGGGCCTTGAGTTCGCCGTTCTTCACCATTTCGTTGAAGGCGAGGCCGAGGCGGGCGCGGTCTTTCAGGCCGACCCAGCAGATGCGCGCCGGCAGGCCCTGGAAGCTGATGCGCTCACGCGCCATGTCGAGCCAGTTGTGCAGGTGCGGATCGTCCGGGATCAGTTCCTTGACCTTGGCGTCGGTCTTGTAGATGTCTTCCGGGTCGCCCGACAGCGCCACCCAGCGGAACGGGCCGATGCCCTCGCAGAACAGCGGACGGACGTAGGCCGGCACGAAGCCCGGGAAGTCGAAGGCGTTCTCGACGCCCATTTCCAGCGCCATCTGGCGAATGTTGTTGCCGTAGTCCAGGGTGGCGGCACCGCGGCTTTGCAGCGTCAGCATCGCCTGCACCTGCTTGGCCATGGTCTGCTTGGCCGGCAGCACGATCGATTGCGGGTCGTTCTGACGGGCGGCACGCCACTGCTCCATGGTCCAGCCCTGCGGCAGGTAGCCGTTGATCGGGTCGTGGGCGGAAGTCTGGTCGGTCACCACGTCCGGGGTGATGCCACGGGCGACCAGTTCGGCGAAGACGTCGGCGGCGTTGCCCAGCAGGCCCACCGAGACGGCCTTGCCGGATTGCTTGGCGTCTTCGACGATGGCCAGCGCTTCATCCAGCGTGGTGGCCTTGCGGTCGACGTAGCGGGTCTTGAGGCGGAAGTCGATGCGGGTCTCGTCGCATTCCACGGCGATCATGCTGAAGCCGGCCATGGTGGCGGCCAGCGGCTGCGCGCCGCCCATGCCGCCCAGACCGCCGGTGAGAATCCAGCGGCCTTTCGGGTTGTTGTCGAAATGCTGCTTGGCGACCGAGAAGAAGGTCTCGTAGGTGCCCTGCACGATGCCTTGCGAGCCGATGTAGATCCACGAGCCGGCGGTCATCTGGCCGTACATCATCAGGCCCTTCTTATCCAGCTCGTTGAAGTGGTCCCAGTTGGCCCAGTGCGGCACCAGATTGGAGTTGGCGATCAGCACGCGCGGGGCGTCGGCGTGGGTCTTGAACACGCCCACCGGCTTGCCGGACTGCACCAGCAGGGTTTCGTCGTCTTCCAGACGACGCAGCACTTCCAGAATCTTGTCGTAGCACTCCCAGTTGCGCGCCGCGCGACCGATACCACCGTACACCACCAGGCTCTGCGGGTGCTCGGCCACTTCCGGGTCGAGGTTGTTCTGGATCATGCGGTAGGCGGCTTCGGTGAGCCAGCTCTTGCAGGTCTTTTCGCTGCCGCGGGGGGCGTGGATGACACGGGAAGCGTCAAAGCGCGGGTCAGTCATGGTGGGGACTCCTCCTAATGGCCTGCTCCGGCAGGCGCGGTATGAAACGGGTCGCTGTCCATCGCAGCGGGGGCGCTCTGTCAGCGCCCGGTTTGCTCTGCGATCGGCAAATGTCTATACAAGTGGACTCAGTGTAGCGAGATCATATTGTCTATACAAGTGGAAAATCGCGATTTCGGCGAAAAATGTTGCCGGAAGCCGACAGCCCCCGTCGCCATCCGCCGCCAAGCCAGGCGGGGCGCGGGTTACGGCGGGACGCGGGGAATCCGGAAAGGGAATCGAGAGACGCCGCAGGCGCGCGCAGCGTGCCGCCGCGCCGCCTTGCAAGCGCAGAACGGGCGTCGTGCGCCCCGCACCATGCGGCGGGTTTGGCGTAGCTGCGCCCCTCTGGTGCGGAGCGACGCGCCGTGCCGGTCTCACCGGAAGGCCGGCTGAAAAGGCTCAGGGCGGGCATCCCGTTGGCCGCCACGAACCAACGAAATACCCGCCCTGAGGCGGCCGGAGGCGGGCGACGACCCGCCGCTTGGGCCCTATTCGTGCTGGATTACACCGCGGAACACGCGCAGTTGCAGCGGATTGGTGCCGAGGCCGTAGACGATCTCGGCCGGGTGTTCGATGTCCCACAGCAACAGGTCGGCGACGCAGCCTTCGGCCAACCTGCCGTGCGTCGCGCCGCGCCCCAGCGCCTGCGCGGCGTGGCGGGTGGCGCCGGCGAGCGCCTCTTCCGGGGTCAGGCCGAACAGCACGCAGGCCTGGTTCAGCGCCAGCCGCAGCGAGGCGAACGGGCTGGTGCCGGGGTTGAGGTCGGTGGACACCGCCATCGGCACGCCGGCGGCGCGCAGCTTGGCCACCGGCGGTTGTTGCGTCTCGCGCAGGAAGTAGTAGGCGCCGGGCAGCAGCACCGCCACGGTGCCGGCAGCCTTGAGCGCCGCCACCCCGGCGTCGTCGAGGTATTCGATGTGGTCGGCGGACAGCCCGTGGTATTCAGCCACCAGCGCCGCGCCGTGCAGATTGGAGAGCTGCTCGACGTGGCCCTTCACCTTGAGGCCGTGCTGCCGCGCGGCGTCGAACACCCGCCGCGCCTGCGCCGGGCTGAAGCCGACCCCCTCGCAGAACACGTCCACCGCTTCGGCCAACCCTTGTTGCGCTGCGGCCGGCAGGATGACGTTCACCACGTGCTCGATGTAGCCGTCGGCGTCGCCGGCGAACTCCGGCGGCACGGCGTGCGCCGCCAGCAGGGTCGGCGCCACCTCCACCGGCAGCCCCGCCGCCAGCCGGCGCGCCGCGCCGAGCTGCTTCAGCTCGTCCGCCAGCGTCAGGCCGTAACCCGACTTGATCTCGACCGTGGTCACCCCCTCCTGCATCAGCGCCTTCAGGCGCGGCAGGCTCAGTGCGGCCAGCGCCTCCTCGTCCAGCGCGCGCGTGGCGCGCACCGTGGAGACGATGCCGCCGCCCTCGGCGGCGATCTGCTGGTAGGGCACGCCGGTGAGACGCTTTTCCCACTCGGCGGCGCGGTTGCCGCCGTAGACGAGATGAGTGTGGCAGTCGATCAACCCCGGCGTCAGCCAGCGCCCCGCGCCGTCGATCACCTCGCCGGCGAAGGCGGCCAGGTCGATCCCGGCCTGCGGCACGATGGCGGCGATGCGGCCGTCGCGCACCAGCAGGGCGTGCGCGTCCAGCGCGCCGTAGGGCGCGGGATGGCGCGGGTCGAGGGTGGCCAGGCGGACGTTGATCCACAGGCTGTCACCGTGCAGAGGGGGACGGGTCATGGCGAAAGGCTCCGATAGTTGTATATACATTCAATCACAGCCGCGCTCCAAGTCAAGCCCCGCGAAGGCGGCCATCACCCTCTGCGACCGGATTCCGGGCCACGTTGTCCCGCCCCGCGGCGCCGCCCGGGTCGAATCTGACTATGTCTATACAATATTTCACCCGGCGCGGTGGCCGCGCCGGGCCGCGCTGTCGTAGATAAGCCACAAAGGGATGCGCGATTTTTGCCGCCGCAGCAGGCACGGCGAGCCCGCCATCGTCACGCCATGGCAAAAACACCGACAAATCTTTGATATAAAAGGATAAACAACACCAATCAACGCCATGTCGTCTGAATTTTTCGGCCAAGGTGCGGCCTGCAACCGCGGCGTTCACCCCACTTTTTCTCCTGAGGCTGGACAGGGCCTCTGCAAAAAAGCGATTGCGCCGCGCCGGCTTCGCTCTTAGATTTGTCTATACATTTAGCCGATCCAACGCAAGAGTGGCGGCATGATGGCCAGCCACGCGGCACGCGCCGGATGGCCTTATCCCGGCCCTGGCCGCCCGCCTCGGCCCATTGCACTCAGCTGTCTACGGAGACATAGCCCATGAAGAAACTCGCCCTCACCGTTTGCCTCGCCCTGGCCTCCAGCGGCGTGTTCGCCAAGGACTGGAAGGTCATTCGCTTCGGCGTCGATGCCAGTTACGCCCCGTTCGAATCGAAAGCCGCCGACGGCAAGCTGGCCGGCTTCGACATCGACCTGGGCAACGCCATCTGCGAGAAACTGAAAGCCAAATGCGTGTGGGTCGAGAACGACTTCGACGGCATGATCCCGGCGCTCAAGGCCAAGAAATTCGACGGCATCCTGTCGGCGCTGTCGGTCACCGAGAAGCGCGCCGAGCAGATCGCCTTCTCCGACAAGATGTACAACTCGCCGGTGCGCATGATCGCCAAGAAGGGCGCGCCGCTGCAGCCGACCCCGGAATCGCTGCGCGGCAAGCGCATCGGCGTCGAGCAGGGCTCGACCCAGGAAGCCTACGCCAAGGCGCACTGGGAGCCCAAGGGCGTGAACGTGGTGCCGTACCAGAACCAGGACCTGGTGCTGTCCGACCTGGTGTCGGGCCGCCTCGACGCCTCGCTGCAGGACGCGGTGCAGGCCGACGTCGGCTTCCTGAGAACCGCGCGCGGCAACGGCTTCGCCTTCGCCGGACCGGAAGTGAACGACGCCAAGATTCTTGGCACCGGCACCGCGATCGGCCTGCGCAAGGACGACGCCGACCTGCGCCAGCAGATCAACCAGGCACTCGCCGCGATCCATCAGGACGGCACCTACCAGCGCCTGGCCAAGAAGTACTTCACCTTCGACATCTATCACTGAGCGGTTCCACGCGGCTGCGAGTGCGGCGCCGCCCCACACGGGCGGGGCCGATCGACCCGGTCAGAGGCGCCATCGCGCCCCTGACCGGGGTCGAGCCATTGCGGCGTGATGACCACCATGGCGGATGGGCGGCGGCCGCCGCGCCATCGCTAACCATGTAAAGGAGTAAGCCATGCTGCTGCAAGGCTTTGGCCCGCTGATTGCGAGCGGCACCTGGATGACGATCAAGCTGGCGCTGTTGTCGATGCTGGCGTCGGTGCTGATCGGACTCGTCGGCGCCAGTTCCAAGTTGTCCGGCAGCCGCCTGTTGCGCGGCCTTGCCACCGGCTACACCACGCTGATCCGCAGCGTGCCCGACCTGGTGATCATGCTGCTGCTGTTCTACAGCCTGCAGATGCTGCTCAACCAGGCCACCGAGTGGGCCGGCGTCGAGCAGATCGACATCGACCCCTTCCTCGCCGGGGTGGTGACGCTGGGCTTCATCTACGGCGCCTATTTCACCGAAACCTTCCGCGGCGCCTTCCAGGCCGTGCCGCGCGGCCAGCTCGAGGCGGCGGTGGCCTACGGCATGAAGCCGTGGCAGGTGTTCCGCCGCGTGCTGTTTCCGCAGATGATGCGCTTCGCGCTGCCCGGCATCGGCAACAACTGGCAGGTGATGATCAAGGCCACCGCCCTGGTGTCCATCATCGGCCTGTCCGACATCGTCAAGGCGACCCAGGACGCCGGCAAGAGCTCGATGCAACTGTTTTATTTCTGCGTGGTAGGCGGGCTGATCTACCTCGCCATCACCACGGTATCGAACGGCGCCCTGCTCTGGCTGGAGCGGCGCTACTCGGTCGGCGTCAGAAAGGCCGCACTATGAACGAGATTTTGCAGCAATACTGGCAGGCCTACCTGTGGAGCGACGGCTACCACCTGTCCGGGGTCGCCATGACCCTGTGGCTGCTGGTGGCGTCGATCGGCATCGGCTTCGTGCTGGCGGTGCCGCTGGCGGTGGCGCGCGTGTCGCCCAATCCGCTGATCCGCGGCCCGGTGTGGTTCTACACCTACGTGTTCCGCGGCACGCCGCTCTACATCCAGCTGCTGGTGTTCTACACCGGCATCTACAGCATCGAGTCGGTGCGCGCCCAGCCCTTGCTCGACGCCTTCTTCCGCGAGGGCATCAACTGCACGCTGCTGGCGTTCGCGCTCAACACCTGCGCCTACACCGTGGAAATCTTCGCCGGCGCGATCCGCGCCACGCCGTACGGCGAGATCGAGGCGGCGCGCGCCTACGGCATGTCGAGCTTCACGCTGTACCGCCGCGTCATCCTGCCCTCGGCGCTGCGCCGCGCGCTGCCGTACTACAGCAACGAGGTGATCCTGATGCTGCATTCCACCACGCTGGCGTTCACCGCCACGGTGCCGGACATCCTCAAGGTGGCGCGCGACGTCAACTCCGCCACCTACGCCTCGTTCGAGGCCTTCGGCATCGCCGGCGCGCTGTACGCCGTGATCGTGTTCGCGCTGGTCTGGCTGTTCCGCCGCGGCGAGCAGCGCTGGCTCGCCTTCCTCAAGCCGCAGGCGCATTGATTCGCCGTATTGGGAGAGATTGAAATGTACAAACTGACCGTGGACGACCTGCACAAGAAGTACGGCAACCACGAAGTGCTCAAGGGCGTGTCGCTCAAGGCCAAGGCCGGCGACGTGATCAGCATCATCGGCTCCTCGGGTTCGGGCAAGAGCACCTTCCTGCGCTGCATCAACTTCCTCGAGCAGCCCTGCGCCGGCGCCATCACGCTCAACGGCGAGGCGATCCGCACCGCGCCGGACAAGACCGGGGCGCTGCGCGTGAGCGACGCCAGGCAGCTGCAGCAGATGCGCACCCGGCTCGCCATGGTGTTCCAGCACTTCAACCTGTGGGGCCACATGACGGTGCTGGAGAACATCATCGAGGCGCCGATGCACGTGCTCGGGGTGAGCCGCGCCGAGGCCGAGGCGCGCGCGCGCAAGTACCTGGCCAAGGTCGGCCTGCCGGAGAGCGTCGAGGGCAAGTACCCGTCGCACATGTCGGGCGGGCAGCAGCAGCGCGTGGCGATCGCGCGCGCGCTGGCGATGGAGCCGGAGGTGATGCTGTTCGACGAGCCGACCTCGGCGCTTGACCCGGAGCTGGTGGGCGAGGTGCTGAAGGTGATGCAGACGTTGGCCGAAGAAGGCCGCACCATGCTGGTGGTGACGCACGAGATGGGCTTCGCGCGCGAGGTGTCCAACCACGTGATCTTCCTGCACCAGGGCCGGGTGGAGGAGGAAGGGCACCCGCGCGAGGTGCTCAACCAGCCCAAGAGCGAGCGCCTCCAGCAGTTCCTCGCCGGCAGCCTGAAGTAAGCAGCTGCACACGCTCTTTTTACGCGCCGCGCGGGGCCGGTGGTGCTCGGCCGCCGCCGCAAAAAGAGCGTGAACCGGTTCTAAGAACCTGTTTACGATCTCGCGAGCTAGAGCGAGACGAGGCAAAAACGGCTGAGGAAGCGGAGTTTACAAGTAGTAAATGAGCATTCCGAAGTCGGTTTTAACGCCGTATCGCCGAAGCGCAGCAGATCGTAAACAGGTTTTAAGCCCACCCCGGGGAGAGGCGGGCGATGTAGCGCTGCGGCTACGCCGCCGCTACGCTACCATCGTACCCGCCCGTTTTTCCCCGGAGTCGCCATGTCCCTCACCCTGCCCGACGGCGCCAGCCTGAGCGAGCTCGCTCCCGGCGTCACCCTGCTCACCCTCGCCCACGACCGCTTCGACGCCCGGCTCTCGCTGTTGGGCGGCCAGCTGCTCGACTACACCCGCCACGGTGAGCCGCCGCTGCTGTACCTGTCGCCCGCCGCCGTGTTCCAGCCCGGCAAGGCGATCCGCGGCGGCATCCCGCTGTGCTGGCCGTGGTTCGGCGCCCATCCCGACGACGCCGGCGCGCCGGCGCACGGCGTGGCGCGCCAGCAGCCGTGGGTGTTGCAGACGGTGTCGCGCGACGCCGACGGCTTCAGCGTGCGGCTGGCCGGCCCACTCCACGGCGCGCTGGAGGCCAGCCTCGAGCTGCGCCTCGACGACGCCGTCGAGCTGGCACTGACCACCCGCAACCACGGCGGCGCGCCGGCCCCGCTCTCCGCCGCGCTGCACAGCTATCTGGCGCTGGGCGACATCGACGGCGCCACCCTCACCGGCCTCGCCGGCGCCAGCTACCTCGACCAGTTGCAGGGACAGCCGTCGCGCTTCGGCAGCGAGCCGCTGCGCTTCGAGCGCGAGATCGACGCCATCGTCTACCCCGAGGGCCCGCTCACGCTGCACGACGCGGCCTGGGGACGCACCGTCACCCTCAGCGCCGCGGGTTCCGCCAGCAGCGTGGTGTGGAACCCGTGGATCGCCAAGTCGGCCCGCCTGGCCGACCTGCCGGACGACGGCTACCGCCACTTCGTGTGCGTCGAGACCGCCAACGCCGGCCGCGACGCGCGCCTCCTGGCGCCGGGCGAAAGCCATACCCTGCGCACCCGCCTGCAGGCGCAGCCGATCTCCTGACAGCGCGCCGCGACGCGCTATAATGGCCGGCTGCCGCCGCATCCAGCGCGGCGGCCGAGCCGGACCCCGAGACCCATGACGACGCCCCAGAAACTTTCCCGCTTCCTGCCCCTGGCCTTTCCCAACGGCAACCGTATCAGCCGTTTCGCCAAGGCCTGCCCGCACTGCCACAGCATGGTGACGGCGCGCGACATGGAAGGCATCGCCCGCCTGCTGCACGACAAGATCGTGCTGGCGGCCGAGGCCGAGTGCCCGGAATGCCACCGCCGCTTCCCGGTCGCCTGCGTCATCAGCGACGACAAGCGCGTGCACCGCGTGCGCCTGCCGCTGTGGCTGTTCCGTCTCTGGCTCAAGCTGGCGCTGCGCAACCTGCCCGAGCCGCAGCTGCAGGAAGACTGGTCGGTGCCGGAAGAAGCGCCGCCGGCCGGCATCCGCCTGCCCGACAACGCCGTCGTCACCCGCTCCCCCGACGTGCTGGGCCAGTTCGATGGCACGCCGATCAATGCCTGGCTCGACATCGACGGCCGCCACTTCGTGTTCGAGCGCGCCCTGCCGCCGGCCGGCCAGCTGTGCCTGGCCGACAGCGAACTACTGTTCGAAGGCAAGCTGGTGTACCGCCTGGCCTGATGCTCCCCGGCCGCTGCCGACCGGCGGCGGCCTCTTCACGCGGCAACAAAAAAACGACACCTTTCGCGCCATTCATGCCGCCCAGTTAGCGCAAACGCATTTTAAACTGGATGTTGTTTTTCATATAACATACCATGCCCGGCTGAGCGACTCGCGCCGGCTACGGCAGGCGGCGGGTCCGGGTGGCGGGCCGGCGTGCCCGCCGGTCGTCAATCCAGTCGAACATCCCCTCCATGTATCTTTCCGTACGCAGCAAATTCGCCCTGGCCACCAGCGGTGCGGTCGTCTGGACCGCGTTGTCCGCCTGGCTGGCACAACCCTGGTTTGCCGAACTGAGCACTCACCTTGGCCGTTACCTGGCGTGGTTCCTGATCGGCGGCATCGCCATCGTGCCGGGCTTCATGAACGCCTTCCTGCTACTCAGCCTGGCGCTCGACAAACGCCCGCGCCGCCAGCCGCTGGAGAGCTACCCGCCGCTGAGCATCCTGATCGCCGCCTACAACGAGGCCGCCTCGATCGAGGAGACGCTGGTCAGCATCGAGCGCCAGGACTACCCGGGCGAACTGCAGGTGATCGTGATCAACGACGGCTCGCAGGACGACACTGCCGCCATCGTGCGCCGCTGCCTGCCGCGCTACCCGTGGCTGCACCTGCTGCACCTGGAAAAGAACGGCGGCAAGGCCAACGCGCTCAACCTGGGGCTGGCCCAGGCGCGCCACGAGCTGGTGCTGACGGTCGACGCCGACTCCTACCTGTACCGCAATGCGCTCTGCGCCATCGTCGAACGCTATCGCCAGGACCCGCCCAACACGCGCGCCGTGGCAGGCACGGTGCTGGTGCGCAATTCGCGCGAGAACTGGGTGACGCGCTGCCAGGAGTGGGACTACTTCCACGGCATCGCCGCCATCAAGCGCGTGCAGTCGCTGTACCAGGGCACGCTGGTGGCGCAGGGCGCCTTCTCGCTGTACGACCGCGCCACACTGATCCAGGTGGGCGGCTGGCCGGAGAACGTCGGCGAGGACATCGTGCTGACCTGGGCCATCCTCAAGGCCGGCCACCGCGTCGGCCACAGCGAGGACGCCTGTCTGTTCACCAACGCCCCGAGCACGGCGCGCCAGTTCCTGCGCCAGCGCAAGCGCTGGTCGCGCGGCATGGTCGAGGCCTTCAAGCAGCACCCCAGCCTGCTGCTGAAGCCTCAGCTGCCGACCTTCTTCATCTACTGGAACCTGCTGTTCCCCTGGCTCGACCTGGCCTTCACCATCGGCTTCATCCCCGGGCTGGTGCTGGCGCTGTTCGGCCACTACTGGATCGTCGGCCCGATGACGCTGGCCCTGCTGCCGGTGGCGCTGCTGATGAACTTCATCATGTTCTCGGTGGAACGCAAAATGTTCGACCTGCACGGCCTCAAGGTACGGCGTAATACGCGGGGCTTCCTGATCTACACCCTGTGCTACAGCCTGCTGCTGCAGCCGGCCTGCCTGCTGGGCTACCTCGCCGAACTGTTCAATGCCCGCAAGCACTGGGGCACCAAGGACACCGCACCCGTCAAAGTACAGCCGGAGGGAAAATGAACAAGCTGCTGCAACCCACCCTGCTCGCCCTGCTGCTGGCCGCGAGCCCGTTCGGCCAGGCCGCCGAGACCACCAGCGACGACCAGGGCGCCGGCGCGGCGTTCTTCCTGTCGCGCGACAACGAGGGCTTCACCACGCGCCGCCTGGCGCTGGAGTACCTGCCCGACTACCAGCACGCCGACGCCCTCACCGGGGTGCGCTACACCGACCATCACTACAGTCAGCACGACTGGCAGCGCGACGGCCAGCAAATCGCCCTGCTGCACCGCCAGATCGACCCGGCCACCGCCAACGGCTGGCAGATCGACACCGGCCTGTTCCGCCAGGGCGGCCACGACCTGCTGACGCTGGACGGCAGCTACCGTCGCGCCCTGGCGCAGCGCACCGGGCTGGAGCTGTTCGTCAACCGCGACTGGGTGGAAACCCAGAACTCGCTCGACCGCGGCGTGCACTTCAACTACTGGGGCGCCAGCCTGGACCAGGGCCTGGGGGAACACCTGACGCTGGTGGGCCTGGCGGCGCGCCAGGACTTCTCCGACGGCAACGAGCGCAGCCACGGCCGCCTCAAGCTGATCTACCAGCCCTGGCTCGACCTCGGGCTGACGCTGCAGGCGCGCTACCGCACCTACCACAGCAGCAGCGACGACGTCGACGGCGCCTACTTCAACCCCAAGAACTACGACGAGTCGATGCTCGCCGTGGGCTGGCGCAAACGCCTGCAGGGCTGGACCGGCACGCTCACCGCCGGGCTCGGCCGCCAGCAGGTCAACGACGACCCGCGCAGCAACACCCGCCTGCTCGAACTCGGCTTGCAAAGCCCGTTGCGCGCCCAGCAGTCGCTGCGGCTGCGCGGCGGCTACAGCCAGAGCGCCTCGTTCAACGGCCCGGATTACCGCTACCGTTACCTGCAGGGGGAATGGATCGCGCGCTTCTGAGCCGCTGCGAGGTTGGCCGAAGCGCGCTGCCGGCCTGAGCGCCGGAGCGCCGCACCGGCCATGCAGCGCGCCGCTCAGGCATCGGCGGAGTCGAGCGGCTCGCCGGCGACGCAGATCGGCGGCGCCGCGCCGGTCTTGGCGCGGTACATCGCGGCGTCGGCGCGCTGGATCAGGGCGCCGACGCTGTCGCCGTGTTCCGGGTAGGTGGCGATGCCGATGCTGGCGGAGACCGCGAGCCGCAGCGCGCCCACCTCGCAGGGTTGTTCGATCGCCGTGCGCAGGGTGTGCGCCAGCTGCTCGACGCTGGCGAAGTCATGGTATTCCGCCAGCAGGATGACGAACTCGTCGCCGCCCAGGCGGCACACCGTGTCCGACTCGCGCACCAGCGCCAGCAGGCGATCGGCCACGGTGCGCAGCACCACGTCGCCGACGTCGTGGCCGTAGCGGTCGTTGATCGGCTTGAAGCGGTCGAGGTCGAGGAACAGGATGGCGAGCCGGCGCTGGTAGCGCCGCGCCAGCGCCAGCGCCTGGCTGGCGCGCTCCAGCAGGTGGGCGCGGTTGGGCAGCCCGGTGAGGTAGTCGTGATGCGCCAGGTGGCGGATGCGCTCTTCCGCTTGGCGCCGCTCGGTGACGTCCTGGAACATCCCGACGTAATTGACCACCCGCCCTTGGCCGTCCACCACCCGGCTGATCGAGATCATCTCCAGGTACAAGTGGCCCTGCTTGTGCCGGTTCAGCAATTCCCCTTCCCAGAACCCGTCCTGCCCGATGCTGCGCCACAGCTCCTGATAGAAACCCGCGTCGTGCTGCCCGGAGGCCAGGATCTTCGGCGTCTGGCCGATGATTTCCGCGGCGCTGTAGCCGGTGATGAGGGTAAAGGCCGGGTTCACCGAGACGATGCGCTCCTCGGCGTCGGTCACCATGATGCCGGTCGGGCTCGCCATGAACACGGTGCTGGCCAGGCGCATGCCCGCCTCGTTCTTGTGCCGCTCGGTGACGTCCTCGATGACGCCGACGATGCCGAGCACCTTGCCCCCGGCATCGTGCAGGGCACAGCCGGTGGTCACGCCCCAGAACTCGCCGCCGTCGAAGCGCCGGTAGCAGCGCTCGATGCTGGCCGGGGAGCCCTGCTGCGCGCTCACCCGCGCCTGCCAGTCGCGCGCGCCGTCCTGCTCGGCGGGCGGCAGCAGGGTATCGTAATCGCGGCCGATCAGCTCCGGCAGCAGGGTATGGAACATCGCCGCCATGCGCTGGTTGGCGTGGGCGATCTTGCCGTCGGGCTTCATCAGGAACAGGGCGACGCTGGAACTGTCGTAGATGGCGCGCAGCAGCGACTGCTGCTCGGCCAGATGGCGGTTGGCGAGCGAGGCTTCGCGCAGCGCGGCGGCCAGCCGCAGGTGGCTGCGGCCGAGCAGCTGGCTGGCGGCCACCAGCAGCAGGGTCAGCACGATGCCGCTCGCCAGCACGATGCGGGCGTTGCCGTCGAACGCCTCGCCGGCCCAGTAGCCCGCCAGGGGCTCGACGCGGAAGGTCCAGGTGCTGCCATGCAGGCTGGCGCGCCGCACCACCGCCTCGCCCTGCGCCGCGGCGCCGGGGTGCAGCTGGTACATCTGGGCGGCGGGCTGCAGCGTGTCGCCGGCGTACACCTGCAGCGCGATTTGCGACGACAGCTGCGGGTATTCGCTTTGCAGGTAGCGTTCCAGCAGCGGCCTCACGCGCAGCGGCGAGTAGGCCCAGCCGAGCAGCGCCGCGCGCCGCTCGGCCACGCTGGCCAGCGGCGCCCCGGCGCGGTACACCGGCTGGAACAGCAGCACGCCGGGCTGGGCATCCTGCCGGGTTTCCTGCAACAGGGTGAGCTTGCCGGTCATCAGCGCCCGCCCCTCGTCGGCGGCGCGGCGGGCGACGGCGAAGCGCGTCGGCTCCAGCGACATGTCGAACCCCAGCGCGCGCCGGTTGCGCCAGTCGAAGGGCTCGACGTAGATCACCGCGGTGTAGGGGTCGCGCGGCCCGGGCGGGCGGATATCGTAGTCGGCAAAGCCCTGGGCGCGCATCGCGGCGACGTGGTGCGCCTTGTCGCGCGCCGGCACGATGGCGACGTAGCCGATGCCGGTGATGCCGGGGTAGTAGCGCGGCAGCTCGAGCCCCTGCACGTAGCGCCGGAACTCGTCGCGCTCGACCTCGGCGCTGGCGGCAAACAGCCCGGCCACGCCGCGCAGGATCTGCGCCTGCACCATCATGCGGTGCTCGAAGCCGCTGACCAGTTCGGTGACGCGGATCTCGAACTTGGCCCGCGCCAGCGCCGCCTCGCGCGTGCGCATGTGCTGCGCCTGCAAAGCGGTGAGCGCAACACCGACGATGAGAATCAGCCAGGGCAGCGCGCGGAACAACGGTCGCCCTGGCGTTGGCACAGTCTGCTTCGGCACGTCATGGCCCCCCCGGCCACTGGCATACTCTTCATCTTAATCGCCAGCGGTGCGGGATGGGGCCGATTTTTGTCCGGAAACGGGGCCGCCCGGCCTCAGCCGCGGTAGTCGCCCCACACCGTCTGGATCGCCGCCACCGCCGCCAGCGCCGCGGTCTCGGTGCGCAGGATGCGCGGGCCGAGCTTGAGCGGGGTCCAGCCGGCCTCGATCGCCGCGCCTTCCTCGCGCGCCGACAACCCGCCCTCGGGACCCGCCATCAGCCAGGCCGAGGCCGGGGCGGCGGCGATGTCGGCCAGCCGTTGCGTGCCGAGCGGCGACAGCACCAGCCGGGCGTCGGCCTCGGGCAGCTCGCGCAGCCATTCCGCCAGCGTCAGGATCGGCCGCACCTCGGGCACGCTGTTGCGGCCGCACTGTTCGCAGGCGGCGATGACGATCTCCTGCCAGCGCGCCACGCGCTTGTCGGCGCGCTCGCCCGAGAGCCGCACCACCGAGCGCTCGGCGGTCAGCGGCTGGAACACGCTGACCCCCATCTCCACGCCCTTCTGCAGCGTGAATTCCATCTTGTCGCCGCCGGAGATGGCCTGCGCCAGCCCGAGCCACACCGGCGACTCGCGCGCGACGTCGGCGAACTCGCCCAGCACGCACTCGGCGTCGCGCTTCAGCACCCGGCTCAGGGTGGCGGGATATTCCCCGCCGCGGCCGTTGAACAGCGTGATGGCGTCACCGGGATTGAGGCGCAGCACCTGAACGTGGCGCAGCACGCTGTCGGGCAGCGCGAGGGTCATGCCGGGGGCAAGTTCCCCGTCGAGAAAAAAGCGTGGCATTGTCTTGAAAGTCCTTGGCGATACCGGTATTTTGCTTTGTTTGCTGCGGTTGCAACAATACTCCTCTTGCCGTCGCCGGCCCTGCCCCGGCTCACTCGGCCACAGCACCGACGCGTAGCGTGTGAAAGCAATCGTCGCGAGCGGCCCTCGGCGGGGTTTTGAAAGAGCAGCGCAGGAGCCGGACTGTACATAAAGTACATGAGGATCGTGGCTGAGCGAATCTCCACGAGCGATTCGCCCGCGCAGAGCCGCGCATGAGCCCCGATCAGGGACGCGCAGTAGATTTATTCACAAGCTCTCAGCTCATCGTTAAGGAGAAACGGATGCAGGTGGTCGACCAGGTAATACGGGCCCTGCGCGAAGTCGCCCAGACCGAAGTGATGCCGCGTTTCCTGCGCGTGGGCTCCAGCCGCAAGGTCGACGGCACGCTGTTTACCGAGGCCGATCTCGCCTGCCAGCAGGCGCTCGTGCGGCTGCTGCCGACCATCCTGCCGCATCCGGTGCTGGGCGAGGAGATGGACCGCGCTCAGCAGGAGGCGCTGTGGCAGGCCCACCGCGACGGCCTGTGGGTGGTCGACCCGATCGACGGCACCACCAACTTCATCAACGGCCTGCCGTATTTCGCCATCTCGGTGGCGCTGATGATCGACGGCAAGAGCGAGCTGGGCGTGATCTACAACCCGGTGTCCGACGAGATGTTCTACGCCCGCCGTGGCCAAGGCGCCCACATGAACGGCATCCCGCTGCCGCTGAAGAAGGTGCCCAACTGCATGGGCGACGCCATCGCCGGGGTCGAGGTGAAGTACCTGCGCTCGGGCAAGCTGGCGGCGCGCCTCAACAGCCTGGCGCCGTGCGGCAGCCAGCGCAATATGGGCGCCTCGACGCTGGACTGGTGCTTCCTCGCCGCCGGCCGCTACGACCTCTACCTGCACGGCGGCCAGCGCCTGTGGGATTACGCCGCCGGCGTGGTGATCCTGGAAGAAGCCGGCGGCCAGGCCGCCACGCTCAACACCGACGACTACTGGGCCGACCAGCCGTGGAGCCGCTCCGCCATCGCCGCGCTCGACCCGGAACTGTTCACGCAGTGGCTGCGCTGGGTGCGCGCCAACCAGTAAGGCGGCTGCGCCATATCACACCAGGAACAAAAAAAAGGTTGGCCGAAGCCAACCTTTTTTGCGTCATGAACCCCGATCAGGCCGGCTTCACGCTACGGGTGCGCAGGTAGTCCAGCAGCCCGGCGCCGGAATACAGCGCCAGCCCGGCCCAGATGAAGCCGAAGCCGACCAGCCGGCCGGCGCCGAACGGCTCGTGGAACAGCCAGGCGCCGAGCAACAGCTGCATGATCGGGCTGGTGTACTGGATCACCCCCACCGTGGCCAGCTTGAGGCGGCGCGCGCCGGCGGCGAACAGCAGCAGCGGAATCGCCGTCACCACCCCGGCCCCGGCCAGCATCGCGTCGTGCAGGCCATCGACGTGGCCGAACGATCCCTGCCCCTGCCATTCGAACCACAGCAGCGCGCCCAGCGCCAAGGGCAGCATCAGGAAGGTTTCCAGCGCCAGCCCCGGCAACGAGGCCAGCGGCGCCTGCTTGCGCAACAGCCCGTAGCAGCCGAACGACAGCCCCAGGCCCAGCGCCACCCACGGCGGCGTGCCGGCCAGGATGGTCAGCCACAGCACGCCGAGCGCCGCCAGCCCCACCGCCGCCTTTTGCACCGGCACCAGCCGCTCGCTGAGGAACAAGCGCCCCAGCAGCACGTTGATGAGCGGGTTGATGAAGTAGCCCAGGCTGGCGTCCAGCACGCGGTCGGCGTTCACCGCCCAGATGTAGATCAGCCAGTTGGTCGACAACAGCGCCGAGGACAAGGCGAAGATGCCGAGCCTTTTCGGCTCGCGCACGAACGGAACCAGCCAGCCCCACTGGCGCTGCACCAGCAGCAGCAGCGCCACGAACAGCGCCGACCAGGCGATGCGGTGGCACAGGATCTGCAGCGCCGGCACGTCGTGCAGCGGCTTCCAGTAGAGCGGGAACAGCCCCCAGATGAGGAAGGCACCGAACACGAACAGCACGCCGCGCCCGGTTTCATGGGATGAAGACATGGGAAAATCTCGATGTGGGAGGGTCATCGGCGCAACACGCCGTTTTTATCCCTGTAGCCTAACGCCCGCCAGCCCTGCCTTCAATCGGCTCTGGCAGACAAGACTGTTCAAGTGGCCGAACAATCGTCACCTGCGTTAGCACTTGCTGCACTGGCACAGACGCAACGCGGGTCATGCCGATCCGTCAATCTCTTTGACGTTTACGTTAACGTTACCTATAGTCCGCTGAAACTACCGCGCGGCATCCTTGAACTAAAACAGTAAGAGGAGAAGGCCTGCCCACAAGGCGGGTTGCCGCTGACGCCACAAGCGAGCACAGGAGGAGAACCCACATGTCGATCCGCCATGTCGATCTGGAAGAAAAGTACACCGCGCCCACCGGGCAGGTATTCATGACCGGCATCCAGGCGCTGGTGCGCCTGCCGATGATGCAACAGGAGCGCGACCGCGCCGCCGGGCTGAACACCGCCGGCTACGTCACCGGCTACCGCGGCTCGCCGCTCGGCAACGTCGACCTGTCGATGCAGAAGGCCGAGCCGTACCTCAAGCAACACAACGTGGTGTTCCACCCCGGCATCAACGAAGACCTCGCCGCCACCGCGGTATGGGGCACGCAGCAGGTCAACCTGTTCGAGGGTGCCAAGTACGACGGCGTGTACGCCATGTGGTACGGCAAGGGCCCGGGCGTGGACCGCTCCGGCGACGTCATCAAGCACGGCAACGTGGCCGGTACCAGCCAGTTCGGCGGGGTGCTGCTGGTGGCGGGCGACGACCATGCCGCCAAGTCCTCCACCTTCCCGCACCAGTCCGACCACATCCTCGCCGCCAGCATGATCCCGGTGCTCAACCCGTCCGGGGTGCAGGAAGTGCTCGACTTCGGCCTGCACGGCTGGGCGATGAGCCGCTACTCCGGCTGCTGGGTATCGATCAAGGCCATCACCGACACCGTGGAGAGCGCCGCCATCGTCGACGTCTCGCCCGAGCGCATCAATGTGGTGATCCCGGACGACTTCCCGCTGCCGCCGGACGGCCTCAACATCCGCTGGCCCGACACCCCGCTGGCGCAGGAAAAGCGCGTGCTGCACCACCGCCTGTACGCCGCGCTGGCCTACGCCCGCGCCAACCACCTCAACAGAATCGTGCTCGATTCGCCGCAGCCGCGGCTCGGCATCATCACCACCGGCAAGAGCTACCTCGACGTGATGCAGGCGCTCGACGACCTCGGCATCGACGAGGCGCTGGCGGCCGAGATCGGCCTCAGGA
This sequence comes from Pseudogulbenkiania sp. NH8B, assembly GCF_000283535.1. GTDB lineage: Bacteria > Pseudomonadota > Gammaproteobacteria > Burkholderiales > Chromobacteriaceae > Pseudogulbenkiania > Pseudogulbenkiania ferrooxidans. The sequence goes on along the minus strand of NC_016002.1, from coordinate 4,260,860 downwards.
TCTTCAAGGTCGGCATGACCTGGCCGCTCGAACCGGAAGGCGTGCGCCACTTCGCCGAAGGACTGGACGAGATCCTGGTGGTGGAAGAGAAGCGCCAGATCATCGAGTACCAGCTCAAAGAGCAGCTGTACAACTGGCGCGACGACGTGCGTCCGCGCGTGGTCGGCAAGTTCGCCGAGAAAGGCGAATGGGCGCTGCCGCACGGCGACTGGCTGCTGCCGGCGGCGGGCGAGCTGACCCCCGCGATGATCGCGCGCGCCATCGCCAGCCGCCTGGCGCTGATCTTCGACAGCCCGGTGATCCACGACCGCCTCAAGTTCTACGATGACAAGGAAGCGCAGCTGGTACAGCCGCGCGAAGCGATCGCACGCGTGCCGCACTACTGCTCCGGCTGTCCGCACAACACCAGCACCAAGGTGCCCGACGGCAGCCGCGCGCTGGCCGGCATCGGCTGCCACTACATGGCGACCTGGATCGAGCCGCACACCAAGACCTTCAGCCAGATGGGCGGCGAAGGCGTGGCCTGGCTCGGCCAGGCACCGTTCACCAATACCCGCCACGTGTTCGCCAACCTGGGCGACGGCACCTACTTCCACTCCGGTCTCTTGGCGATCCGCGCCGCCATCGCCGGCAAGGTCAACATCACCTACAAGATCCTCTACAACGACGCCGTGGCGATGACCGGCGGCCAGCACGTCGACGGCCCGCTCAACGTGCCGATGATCACGCGCCAGCTCGCCGCCGAGGGCGTCAAGCGCATCGTCATCACCAGCGACGAGCCGGAGAAGTACCAGAACGTGAAAGGGTTGGCCGAAGGCGTCGAGGTGTTCCACCGCCGCGAGCTCGACCGTCTGCAGCAGGAACTGCGCGAGACCGAAGGCACCACCATCCTGATCCACGACCAGACCTGCGCCGCCGAGAAGCGCCGCCGCCGCAAGCGCGGCGACTACCCCGACCCGGCCAAGCGCGTGTTCATCAACGAACGCGTGTGCGAAGGCTGCGGCGACTGCAGCGTCAAGTCGGGCTGCCTGTCGGTGATGCCGGTGGAAACGCCGCTGGGACGCAAGCGCAAGATCGACCAGTCGAGCTGCAACAAGGACTACTCCTGCCTGGAAGGCTTCTGCCCGAGCTTCGTCACCGTCGAAGGCGGCAAGCTGCACAAGCCGGCGGCGGCTTCGGCCAACCTCGGCAGCCTGCCGCCGCTGCCCGCGCCGCTGGTGCCGTCGGCGCACCACCCCTACGGCATCATGGTCACCGGCGTCGGCGGCACCGGCGTGGTCACCATCGGCCAGGTGCTGGGCATGGCGGCCTACCTCGACGGCAAGGGCGTCACCGTGCTCGACATGGCCGGCCTGGCGCAGAAGGGCGGCTCGGTGTGGTCGCACGTGCGCATCGCCGACAACAAGGAGCAGCTGCACGCGGTACGCATCGCCGCCGGCGACGCCAACCTGATCCTCGGCTGCGACCTGGTGGTGACCGCCGCCGAAGAGGCGCTGGCCAAGATGCGCGAGGGCTTCAGCCACGCCATCATCAATAGCTTCGAGTCGCCCACCAGCGCCTTCCTGAAGAACCCGGACCAGCGCTTCCCGGCGCGCAGCATGAAGGACGCCATCATCGAGTCGGTCGGCGCCGGCCACTACTCCGAGGTCAACGCCACCCGGCTCGCCACCTCCCTGCTCGGCGACGCCATCGCCAGCAACATGTTCATGCTGGGCTACGCCTGGCAGAAGGGGCTGGTGCCGGTGAGCGAGGAAGCAATCATGGAAGCGATCCGCCTCAACGGCGCCGCGGTGACCTTCAACCAGCAGGCCTTCTTCTGGGGCCGCCACGCCGCGCACGACCCGGCGCGCGTCGAGGCGCTGGTCACCCCCAACGCCGTGGTGCAGTTCGTTCCACGTGAAACACCGGACGCCGTGCTGCACCACCGCGCCCAGCTGCTCACCGCCTACCAGAACGCCGGCCTGGCCGAACGCTACAAGGCGCTGGTGCAACGCGTGAAGGCGGCCGAGGACGGCGTCAAGCCGGGCAGCCAGGCGCTGACGCTGGCGGTGGCCAAGAGCTACTACCACGTGCTGGCCTACAAGGACGAGTACGAGGTGGCGCGGCTCTACAGCGACGGCGAGTTCCTGCGCGCGCTGGACGGCACCTTCGAGGGCGACTACACGCTGCACTTCCAGCTCGGCGCCAGCTGGATGACCGGCGGCAAGGCCAAGAAGATCAGCGTCGGGCCGTGGATGCTGCCGGCGATGAAGGTGCTGGCCAAGCTGCGCTTCCTGCGCGGCACCCCGCTCGACGTCTTCGGCTGGCAGGCCGACCGGAAACTCGAACGCCGCCTGATCGGCGAGTTCGAAACGCTAGTCGACACCCTGCTCAAAGGACTCAAGGCCGACAACCTCGCCAGCGCGGTGGAGCTGGCCAAGTTGGCCGAAGGCATCCGCGGCTTCGGCCCGATCAAGGACCGCAGCTACGCCTTCGCGCAGCAGAAGCAGCAGGAACTGCTGGCTGCCTTCGCCGGCAAGGGGAAGGTCGTCAAGGGCGTGGTGGCGGCCTAACCGGCTCCATTGGGCGGCTGTGCCTGCGCATCTTGAGCGCCGGCAGTGCTCGGAATCCTCATGTACTCCATGTACATTCCGGTTCCTGTGCGCTGGCGGCACTCAACCTGCTTTGGCTCGCTCGCCCACTGAAATAGGTGCCGAGCAAAGCACAAAAGAGTATTTCGAGGAGTGTTGGGCGCGGATTCATTCCGCGCCTGAGATTGTCGACAAACCCCTTTTGCGAAGCGGAAGGGGTTTGTCGTGTAAACAGGAAGGCTGCGGACTCAATCGCTTATCAGGAGCGGCCCGGCTTTGCCGGGTCCGGTAGAGTCTGAACAGGGTACTTTGTCAGCAGCCTGAGGCGCGGACCGGTTCCGCGCCTTTTTTTCGTCCCGGGCGGGGCACACGCGCACCAGCGCGGCACCTCAGGACAGCATCAGGCTCAGCCGGCGCGCCTGCTCCAGCGCCTGGTCGCCTTGGCTGCACTCGTCCTCCCACACCCAGACCCCGTGCACCCGGTCCAGCGTCTCCACCAGCCAGACGCGTCCGCCGCTGCCCAGCGCCACCCGGCGCGCCCGTGCCGGACGACAATAGTTGAACATCACCAGCTCGCTGGTGGTACCGGCCACGGCCTCCGGCTTGGCTTGCGACTTGAACTTGAACATGTTGACTCCGGGAATCTCGATCCGGCTGGATACAATGCAATCCTCGTGCCAGTTTCCGGCACCTTTTGACAGTCGTGGAACCAACACCTAGCATGAATCCTCAAGCATCGAATCCGCACCAGAACGGCACGGCTCGAGAGAGCACTGCCGCCCGCCCAGAGGGGACCTCCAGCATGCATATCCGTGACGCACGCCTTGCCGATCTGCCGCCGATTCTCGCCATCTACAACGACGTCATCGCCACCTCGACCGCGGTGTACTGCGACCTGCCCAGCACGCTGGAAGAGCGCCAGGACTGGTTCGAGGGACGGCGTGCGCAGGGCTACCCGGTGCTGGTGGCGGAATACGGCGACGAAGTGGTCGGTTTCGCCAGCTTCGGCGATTTTCGCGCCTTTCCCGGCTTCCGCTACACCGTGGAGCACAGCGTGCACATCCACCGCGACCACCGCGGCCGCGGCATCGGCGAGCACCTGCTGCTGGCGCTGTTTCCGCGCGCCCTGGCCCTGGGCAAGCACGTCATGGTGGGCGGGGTGGACGCCGCCAACGAGGGCTCGGTGCGTTTCCACGAGCGCCTCGGCTTCACCCAGGTCGGCCACATGCCGCAGGTCGGCTACAAGTTCGGCCGCTGGCTCGACCTAGTGTTCCTGCAGCGCTACCTCGACGCCCCGGACAGCCCGCGCGACTGAACGCCCTCCCCGCTTGCGACGGAAAACCGGACGCCCGGCCGGTTTTCCGTCGGCCTCGCCGTCCTTCAGCTCAGCCCGATGGCGAGGTAGACCGCGTACAGCACGCCGTTGAACAGCAGGTGCCACACCCGGATGCGGCCGGCCAGGTAGCGCAGCCAGCCCGCCGCCAGCAGGGTGATGGCGATGCCGGCGAAGACTTCCTTCTGCGGCGCCCACGGCGTCAGCGCGATGCCGATGGCCGGCAGCAGCGTGCCCTGGAACACCATGGCGCCGGTGATGTTGCCGAACGCCAGGGTGTCCTTGCGCTTGCGGATCCACAGGATGGAATTGATCTTTTCCGGCAGCTCGGTGGCGATCGGCACCACCATCAGCGCCAGCAGCAGCGCCGAGATACCCAGCCGGTGCGAGGCGCGGTCGACATGCTGGATGAAGCCGTCGGCACCGTACACCAGCAAGCCCAGCCCCAGCCCCAGCTGCAGCAGGATGGTCAGCCAGTTGGTCGGCAGACCGGCACGCGCCAGGAACATCGCATCGCCCGCCTGGGTGGCGTGCCCCTCGCCGACCAGCGCCGCCGAGGCCTTCAGCGTGCGCAGGATGTAGAGGAAATACAGCAGCACCAGCACGGCGCTGATGGCGGCGCGCACGAAGGGCTGCTCGTGCGGCACGAACATCGCCAGCGCCGCCAGGGAAAAGGCGCCGAGGAAGGTATCGAGGTCGCGCTTGAGACCGCTCTTTTCCGGCCGCAGCGCGCCCTGCGCGCCCCGTTTCTGCCAGGCGAACAGCGTCATCAGGCAGGTCGACAGCGTCGACAGCATCAGCGGCGCGCCGAGAATGGCGCCGACGCCGATCTCCTCGCTGACCATGACGTCGCCGCTGGCGGTTCCGCCGAAAATCGCCAGCAGCGGCACCAGCGTCTCCGGCATGGCGGTGCCCACCGCGGCGAACAGCGACCCGGTCACCCCCTCGGAAATCCTCAGCTTCTCGCCCAGATGCTCCAGCGCGTTGGTGAACACCTCCGCCGCCACCAGGATCACCAGCAGCATCAGGCCCAGGCCGGCCAGTTCCGACACCATCGTCCGCGCTCCCCTTTTTCTGCTGCACGTGGCCCCCGCCCCGCTTCGCAGCGCCTTCCCTGCCCGTTATAGGCCGGCGTGGCGCAGCTGGACAGCCGGCCGGCGCCGCTTGTCCGGGTCGCCCGGCGCCGTCGCGCTGTGCTGTCCCGCGAGTGGGACGCGCTTGGCGCACACGGCGGCAGCTGCCCGCCACCCGACGTGGCGCGGCACGAGATCGGCGCCGCCACCGGCGCCGGCCATAAAAAAAGCGCCGCGGTCATCCGCGGCGCTTTCTTGTTTGGTTTTGTTGCACTGTCGTTTTGCAGCGCTTACTTGTAGTTTCTCCACTCCTGAGTACGACTTAGCGCACTTCGACTACGATATCCTTAGTGAAGACTTTTTCGCAATACTTGCATTTCATTTTCGTGTCGTTCTTCACTGTTCTGACGTAAAAAAAGCTCTTTACCGGCTCTTTATGCGAAATGCAATTGGAGTTCGGGCAGGCGAACACGCCTTCGATCTCTTCCGGCAGCTCCAGCTTGTGCTTTTTCACCACCTCGAAGTTGGAAATCACGTTCACCGTGGCCTTGGGCGCGAACAGCGCCAGTTCGTTGGCCTGCTCCTCGGTGAGCGCGATGTTCTCGACCTTGACCACGTCCTTGCTGCCCATGTGGCGGCTTTGCAGGTTGAGGCCGACGGTGACGCGCTCGCCGGTTTCCACCAGCTGGAACAGGCGCAGGATCTTCAGGCCCTGACCGGCCGGGATGTGGTCGATCACGGTGCCCTCTTTCAGGGCTTCTACGTTGCGGGTGTATTGCATGGTCGTCCTTTCCTTGCTCGATCGGCTCACACGGTTTCGTTCAGCACCAGCGCCAGCAGCGCCTGGCGCGCGAAGACGCCGTTACGCGCCTGTTCGAAGTAGTAGGCGTGCGGGGTGTCGTCCACCGCCACCTCGATCTCGTCGACGCGCGGCAGCGGGTGCATCACCTTCATGTTGGGGCGGGCGTGGTTCAGCATCTCGGCCTTGAGGATGTACTGGCCCTGGATCTGCTTGAATTCGGCCTCGTCGAAGCGTTCGCGCTGGATGCGCGTCATGTACAGGATGTCGACGTGCGGGATCACCTCTTCCAGCGACTCGGCCAGGGTGTAGGAGATGCCGCGCTCGTCCAGCTCCTCGCAGATGTAGTCCGGCATCGCCAGCACTTCCGGCGCCACGAAGTAGAAGTGGCAGTTGAACAGCGACAGCGCCTGCGTCAGCGAGTGCACGGTGCGGCCGTACTTGAGGTCGCCGACGAAGGCCAGTGCCAGGTTTTCCAGCCGGCCCTGCGATTCCTTGATGGTGAACAGGTCGAGCAGGGTCTGCGACGGGTGCTGGTTGGCGCCGTCGCCGCCGTTGATCACCGGCACCGCCGAGAATTCGCTGGCCAGGCGCGCCGCGCCCTCCTGGGGATGGCGCATCACCACCGCGTCGGTGTAGGAGCTGATGATGCGGATGGTGTCGGCCAGCGTCTCGCCTTTCTTGGCCGAGGTGTTGGCGCCGTCGGCGAAGCCGATCACGGTGCCGCCCAGGCGCTGGATCGAGGTCTCGAACGACAGCCGGGTGCGGGTGGAGGGTTCGAAGAAGCAGCTGGCCACCACCTTGCCGGCGAGCAGGTCATGTCGCGGCGCCGCCTTGAGGCGACCGGCGGTTTCCACCACCAGCTCGAGCTCCTCGCGGGTGAAATCGGGGATGGAAATGATGTGCTTCCGGTACAGGGGATTGGCCATGGTGCGGGTTCCTCGCGGTGTGATTCCATTTACAGAGCAAACCTGCCGCCCGCCTGGGCGGGCAGTTTTGCTCTGGAAACGCGATAACGGGTCTCTCACAGATAAAAAAAAGCCCCTGACGGCTCAGGAGCTGATTTTGACAACACGCCTCGCCCGGGTTCCCCGGCGCACGGCAACGCGTCTTTCCCGCCCTGGCGGGCGGTGGCGGCATCGCAGAACAGAAAGCGTACGCGGCACATGGGGTTGATCCGAACAAAACCGTCGAATTATAAGCCGAAACCGGCCGGCTGATAAGCACCCGTTTGGTGCGGTGGCGCCGCGCCACCGCACCCGGCCCGCTCAGAGGCGGAAATGGCCCACCAATTGCTCAAGGTTGGCCGAAAGCGCGTGCAGCTGCTCCGCCGCGGCCGAGACCTCCTGCACCACGTCGCGGTTGGACTGCGCCATGGCGCTGATCTGCTCGACGTGGCGCGCGATCTCGGCGCTGGCCGAGGACTGCTCGCGCGTGGCGGCGGCGATGTCGACGATGTTGCCGACCAGCTGCTGGCTGCAGTGGGACACCTGCTGCATGCTGCCGTCGGCGGCTTGGGCGACGCCGACGCTGCTCACCGCGCGTTCGCGGCTGCCGTCCACCTCGCGCACCGCGTCGCGCGTCTCGCGGCCGATGGCCTCGACGATGCGGCCGATCTCCAGCGTCGCCTCGGCGGTACGCCCGGCGAGGTTGCGCACCTCGTCGGCCACCACGGCGAAGCCGCGTCCCTGCTCGCCGGCGCGCGCCGCCTCGATCGCGGCGTTGAGCGCCAAGAGGTTGGTCTGGTCGGCGATGTCGCGGATCACTCGCACGATGCTGCTGACCTCTTCCGAACGGCTTCCCAGTGCGCCCATGCGCTCGGCCAGCGCGTGCATGTCGCCGGTCATCGAGTGAATCTCGGCCGCCACGCGCTTGACCGTGGCCACGCTCTGATCGGTGATGGCGCCGGTCTGGCGCGCCAGTTCCTCGGCGCGGCCGGCCGAATCGGCGATGTGCTGCACGCTGGTGCTGACCTGTTCCACCCCGGCGGCGGTGGCGCTAGCGGTGTCCGACTGAGCCGCCGAAGCTTGCTCGACCTGGCCCGCCGACGCCGTGAGCCGCGCCGCCGCCTCGGCCACCGCGTGGCTCTGCTCGCGCACCCCGACGAACATCCCGTGCAGGCTGTCGATGAAGCGGTTGAAGGCGGTGGCGGTGCGGCCGATCTCGTCGCGGTTGGCGATGGCGATGCGCGCGGTGAGGTCGCCCTGGCCCGACGCCAGCTGCTCCATGGTGTCAGCCAGCTGGTTGAGCGGGCGGGTCAGCGCGCCGACCACCAGCGCCAGGATGACGATGATGGCAAGCAGCGCCAGCACGCCGATCAGGATCGCGCTGTTGCGCAGCTTGAGCGCCGGCGCGGTGATGGCGGCGCTGGGAATGCTGACGCCGAGCGACCAGAACTGGCCGGTGTCGCCGATCTTGACCGGGAAGAAGAAGTGGGTGAAACCCTCCGCCTCGAACACGAAGTTCTCGCCCTGGCTGATCTGCAGCAGCTTCTCGCCCAGCGACTCGTCCTTGCCGACTGGCTTGCCCACCTTGGCCGGATCGGGGTTGGCCACGTACATGCCCTTCTCGGACACCAGCCGCACGTAACCGGTCTGGTACAGCCGGATGAAGCCGTAGCGCTGCTGCAGCGCGTCGAGCGCGAGGTCGGTGGCCGAAACGCCGAGAAACTTGTCGTCCCGGTCCTTGATCATCGTCACCAGCGAGCTCTCCAGCACCTTCTTGCCCTGCACCTCGTAGAAGAACGGTTCAGTGATGGTGTCGCGGCCGCGCTGCTTGGGCACATAGTAGTAATCGCCCCAGCCCGGCTTCTCATAGTCGGGCTGGTAGCTCTGCGGATTGTCCTTGTACTGCGGGAAGGCCTTGACCCGCTCGCTGTCCAGCATCACATCCATCTTGGCATTGCCGGAAGCGTCGCGCGTCACGTAGGGGGTGTAGCGGCCCGTAGGGTCATGACGCGGCCAGTCGAGGCGGTAGGCATCGTCGCGACCGTCCATGGCGTTGGGCTCCCACAGCATCCACAGGCCGATGTTCTGCGGCGAGTGGTCGAGCATCGTGACGATCATGCCGTCGACCACCTTGCGCTCGGGCGGCGCCGTCTTCTTCAGCCCCAGCACCGCCTCGGCGAGGTGATGCGGCAGGGCCATGTTCTGCCCCAGTTCGGCCTCGACCTGGCGCGCGTAACCCTGCGCCTGCTCCGACGCCAGCTGGTAGCCCTGCTCCAGCGCGCTGTCGTAGCTGATCTTGGCGATCAGCCCCACCATCACGGCAAAGCCCAGCGCCACCGACAAGCCGCCGATCAGGGTGATCTTGCGGCTGAGTTTTCCCCACTTCTCTTTCGTTCTCATGGCTGACGTTTCCCCTGCTTGGGTTGTGGGCCTGTTGCCGGCCCTGTGCTCGCAGGCTTGCCCTCGACTCGGCGATTACCGCAGAATGCAGGCAAGAAATGCGCTTTATTTTCAATAATTTCTTATCAAATCCGTCGTGACAGGTTAATGATCACGACGCCACTCTCCCGGCGCCGCGATCCTAGTCCCTCTGCCTCGGTGCCAATTGAATGAAAACGACATACCACTGCGGTTTTTTGCCATGATCAAGTGCATCGATATCGCCGACTTGAAGCCGGGCATGTTCATCCACGACCTCAACTGCGACTGGATGAGCCATCCCTTTCTGCGCAACCGCTTCGTCATCGGCAGCGAGGGCGAGATCGACAAGATCCGCCAGGCCGGCATCCATCAGCTCTATATCGACACCGGCAAGGGGCTGGACGTGGCGCACGCGCCCACCGTGGCCGAGGTGAAACAGCAGCTGGAACAGGAAATCCGCACCTTTGCCGAGGGCAAGAGCCAGTTGCCGCGCCGGGTGGACGCGGCCGAGGAGTTCGGCCAGGCGCGGCGCATCCACGCCGAGGCGCACCAGATCGTGCGCGACATCATGCAGGACGTGCGGCTGGGACGGCAGGTGCAGCTGGAGCGGGTGGAGCCGACGGTGGAGAAGATGACCACCTCAATCCTGCGCAACAACGACGCCCTGCTGGCGTTGTGCCGCATCAAGAACAAGGACGACTACACCTTCCTGCATTCGGTCAGCGTGGGTGCGCTGATGGTCAGCTTTTCGCGCGCCATGGAACTGGAGCACGGGACGCTGCACCACGCCGGCGTGGGCGGCATGATGCACGACATCGGCAAGATGACGGTGCCCGACGCCATCCTCAACAAGCCGGGCAAGCTGAACGAGAGCGAGTTCGCCGTGATGAAGTGCCACGTGGTGGCCAGCGAAAAGATCCTGCGCCAGACTCCGGGCATCTCCGCCATCGCGATCGAGGTGGCGGCGCAGCACCACGAACGCCACGACGGCAGCGGCTACCCGCGCGGCCTCAAGGGCGACGAGATTTCCGAGCTGGGACAGATGGCGGCGATCGTCGACGTCTACGACGCGCTCACCTCGGACCGCTGCTACCACCGCGGCATGACCCCGACCGACGCCTTGCGCAAGATCTACGAATGGTCGAAGTTCCACTTCAACCCGACGCTGGTGCAGGCGTTCATGCGCAGCACCGGCATCTACCCGGTGGGCACGCTGGTGCGGCTGGAAAGCGGCAAGCTGGCGGTGGTGGTGGAGCAGAGCGAGAGCAATATGCTCACCCCCAAGGTCAAGGCCTTCTTCAGCACCAAGAGCAACAGCTACATCACGCCGCTGCTGATCGACCTGGCGCGCGGCCTGGGCCAGGGCGGCGGCGACCGCATCGTGCGCCACGAATCGCCGGAGCAGTGGGGCGTCGACCCGCTGCGCTTTCTGTAAGATCCCGTGCCGGCGCGCTCAGGGCGCCGGGTACTTGCGCGCATTCTTCACCAGCTTGTCGCGCACCGCCGCGTCGAGGTCGACGCCGGTGACGCTGGCCAGCCGCACCAGGTACATCAGCACGTCGGCCAGTTCCTCCTGCAGATGGGTGAAGCGCGCCGGGTCTTCGGCCAACCTGGCCGCCTCGTCGTCGGAGAGCCACTGGAAGATTTCCGCCAGTTCCCCCACCTCGCCGGTCAGCGCCAGCACCAGGTTGCGCGCGGTGTGGTAGCGCGGCCAGTCGCGTTCGAGGGCGAACTGCTCCAGGGCGGCGGCGAGGCCGCTACTGTCGATCAGGGGGTGGGTCATACGAGGCGGCTCCTTGGGAATGGAGCGACAGTGTTTCACGTGAAACCGGCGTTGGCAAAACCCGGCCGTGCCGTCACGCCGTGGCACGTTCAGCGAAACCGGCCGGCGCGCAGCATCAGCCCGGCCCGTTGGCCCCGGCAGGGGTAGCGCCGCACCGCCGCGAGCGAGGCCCGCCGCCCGGCCCGGCCGTCACAACTCCTCGTGGATCCAGGCCCAGGCGGCCGGGGTCTCCTCGCTCGGGAAATAACGCAGCGAGGCCAGCGTGAACGGCCGCACCAGCTTCACCATCCATTCCTGCCAGGTCTCGTCGCCGACCACGGCGATGCGCTCGAAATCGGCGTAGTGGCGGGTGCCGAACTTCATGTCGTCCCACACCGCGTGCAGGTCCCAGCCGTGGAAGTCGTCGAACTGGGCGTACAGCCGCGCCTTCTTGCCGTCGCGCAGCGCCGCTTCCACCAGCGGCTCCAGCGTGCGGTAATCGACGTCGTGCAGCGTGCCGCGCAGCTTGATGGCCACCACCCGGGACGAGGGACTCGTCAGCGTTTCGATCATCGTCGTCTCCTTGCGCCATGCCCTATTTCCAGTATGGCTCGCCCAGCGGCGCGAAGGGGCGCAAATCACGGCCGCGCCGGCTACGGCGTGGTCTTGCCTTCGGCGGCGTCGATCTGCTGCTGCAACTGCTGGTTCTGGCTGTCGACGGTGTGCTGCACCGCCTTGGCCTGGTCCAGCATCTCGCGTTGCGGCGCGGCGATCTTGGCGGGCGGCGGCGGTTCGCAGGCGGCGAGCGCCAGCAGCAGCAGGACGGAGGAAGGGCGCATGGCGGCTCCTGAACGGTGAGCGGGTCAGCTTCCGTTGTAGGCCGGGGAGGCCGCCATGGCAAAACGGCCAACCTAAAAGGTTGGCCGAAGAACGGGGGATTACGCCGGGCGCTGCTTGAAGAAGGTGATCGGCGCGCTGGCGGGGATTTCCGACGGCGGCGGCGACTTGAGGACGTGCTTCTTCATCTTGCCCATGACGTGCATCTCGCACGGGCGGCATTCGAACTTCAGGGTGTAGGTCTCGTTGCCGGACTTGAGCACCATCGGGTCGGCGCGCACCTGCCCCATCACCCCCTTCACCCCCTTGGCCTGCTTGGGGCACAGGTTGTAGGAGAAGCGCAGGCAATGCTTGGTGATCATCAGGCTCACCTCGCCCTCCTCCTGGTGCGCCTCGTAGGCCGGTTCGATCACCTCGACGCCGTGCTTTTTGTAGAAATCCCACGCCAGCGCGTTGTAGACGTTGGCCAGGTAGCTCAGGTTCTTTTCCGGGTAGGCCACCGGCGGCTCGAACGGCGCCTTGCGCGGCTGGCGCGGCCAGGCGGCGAGGCGCGCCGCTTCCAGCCGCTCGATGGCGTCGCGGCGCAGGCCGTTGACCACCGAGGCCGGCACGAACCAAGGCTGGGACAGATGCAGCGCCACGTCGTGCGCCTGGAACATGGTGTTGCCGAGCTTGGCGAGATTGTCGCGCAGCCCGGCCTCGGCGCGGGCGGCGTCCTTGGCGGGCTCCAGCGCGATGGCGGCGCTGACCGTGGCGCTGCAGCCGTCCTCGTCGGTCACGGTCAGCGCCAGGCCGTCGGCGCTCTCGGAGAGCGTCAGCCACACCCCGACGCGGCGCTCAGCCGACTTCTTCAGCAGCGCCAGCTCCCAGGCGTGGTCGCGGTTGCGGCTGAGGTCGGTGCCGGGCTTGAGGCCGACCAGCACGCTCGGGTCGTTCGGCTCGCAGCGCCACAGCAGGTCGCCGCCGGGCACCTTGCCGACCTGCTTCACGGTGTTGAGCTGCATGCCCACCACTTCGCGCTTCTTCATGAAGTTGATGCCGTCGCCATTGGACATGGTCTCGGGGGTGGCGATCTCCAGCCAGGTCTCGCCCACCTGGTGCACCGTGCCCAGCGCCACGCCGACGAACTTGGGCGAATCGAAGGCGCCGATGTCCTGCTTGCGGCCGGTGGCGAAGTAGTCGGTGGCGCCGCGGTGGAAGGTCTTGTCCGGGTCGGGCGCGAAGAAGATCTCGCTGCTGCCGCTGGCGGCCGGCGCCAGTTCCGGGCGGCGTTCGAAGATTTCGTCCAGCAGCAGGCGGTAGTGGGCGGTGATGTTCTTCACATAGCTCACGTCCTTGTAGCGGCCCTCGATCTTCAGCGAGCGCACGCCAGCGTCCAGCAGCGCTTCCAGGTTGGCGCTCTGGTTGTTGTCCTTCATCGACAGCAGGTGCTTGTCGAACGCCACCACGCCGCCCTTCTCGTCGGTCAGGGTGTACGGCAGGCGGCAGGCCTGCGAGCAGTCGCCGCGGTTGGCGCTGCGCCCGGTGTCGGCGTGGCTGATGTAGCACTGCCCGGAGAACGCCACGCACAGCGCGCCGTGGATGAAGTACTCGATGGTGGCGGGGTCGGCGCTCTCTGCCACGCTCTGTGCGATCTTGGCGATCTGCGGGATGGTCAGCTCGCGCGCCAGCACGATCTGGCTGAAGCCGGCGTCGGACAGGAAGCGCGCCTTGTCGGCGTCGCGGATGTCGCATTGGGTCGAGGCGTGCAGCTGGATCGGCGGCAGGTCCATCTGCAGGATGCCCATGTCCTGCACGATCAGCGCGTCGACGCCGGCGTCGTACAGTTGCCAGATCAGCTTGCGCGCCGGCTCCAGCTCGGCGTCGTGCAGGATGGTGTTGAGCGTGGCGAAGATGCGCGCGTGGTAGCGGTGCGCGAATTGCACCAGCCCGGCGATGTCCTCCACGCTGTTGCAGGCGTTGTGGCGCGCACCGAAGGAGGGCCCGCCGATGTACACCGCATCCGCCCCGTGCAGGATCGCCTCGCGCCCGATCTCGGCGCTCTTGGCGGGGGACAACAGTTCGACTTGATGCGGCAACAGACTCATGCGACGGCTTCCTTGCTGGGGGGTGGGGGTGCGCGCGGGCACGCGACAGGGGCGGAAGTATAGCGGAATCAGGGATTTAGGTGTAGGGCGGAAGCCTGACTGAGCAAGGTAGCGCAGCGTTGCGAAGGAACGACGTTCCGCCATCAGCCACGATGACGGGAAGATGGAGCGCGCTGTGGCGGAACCCCCGGCTTATGCCGGGGTATCCGCCCTACCCGATGACGCGGAAGATGTCCCAGCGCTGCGTGCCGGACACCACGTGCGGCTCCAGCGCGCGGCTCCACGCCGCGTGCGCGTCGAGCGAGCCGAGCTTGCGCCATACCGCGTCGAGTTCGGCCAGATCGGCGATCTCGACCTCGGACTGGATGGTGGATTCCCTGGCGCCGATCGAGCCGTTCAGCAGCCGCACCCGCTCGGGGGTCCAGCCGACCTGCGAACCGATCTCGCGCAACCAGCGCTGCATCTCCGCCACCACCTCGGGCTTGTGGCCGAACTTGGCCTCGATGCTCCAGCGGGCGATCATCATGATGGGTCTCCTTCCCTGATGCCAGGAGCCTTGCCCCGCCGGCGGAACTGCCTGCTGGAGCCAGGCTCATCCCCAGCATAGGTCATGCCGACCACCCCGCCAGCGCCATCGCGCCGGCCAAACGCTATTGGCTCAGCAAGGTCGCCAGCTCGTCCACCGCCTCGGCCCACTCGGCATCGCTTTCCAGCGCCTGGCGCAGAAAATCCGCCTGCGCCGCGCTCCAGAACGGCGCATCGGCCACCTCCATGCCGTGCTCCAGCCGATGCTTGGCCAGAAACGCGTCGATCGCCGCGACGTCGCCGCCCAGGCCGAGTTGCTGGAACAGCTGCGGCAGTTCGTGCTTACCGGTATCCATGTCGTTCTCCTTGTGGTGGATGAAATGGGGAATAAAGACTCACACAGACAGCTTAGTCGCTGCGCCGGCAGGAGGAAGGCCAAAACGCGCAAACAACGCCAAGCTCCCCCTCCCCCATTTGCTATAGTCATGCCTTCCCCCTCTCCATGCCATCGCCATGACCACGGTTCACCTCTCGCCCAGCGCCGCCCGCCACCTGCATCTGGCCGCCCAGGGCCTGTTGACGCCGCCCAGGCGCCGGGCCGGCAAGGGCGACGTGCTGGCGGCGATCCGGCGCATGGCCTTGTTGCAGATCGACACCATCCACGTGCTGGCGCGCAGCCCCTACCTGGTGCTGTTCAGCCGGCTCGGCCACTACGACCCGGCCTGGCTGGACCAATTGCTGGCCGAGGGCGCGCTGTTCGAGTACTGGGCGCACGAGGCCTGCTTCGTGCCATCCGAGGACTACCGCCTGCTGCGCCACCGCATGCTCGACCCGGCGGGCATGGGCTGGAAGTACTCGGTGGCGTGGATGGACAAGCACCGCGCCGAGATCGAGCAGCTGGTCCAACACATCCGCGTAAACGGCCCGGTGCGCTCGGCGGATTTCGCACGGCAGGGCGGCAAGGGCGACGGCTGGTGGGACTGGAAGCCGGAAAAGCGCCACCTCGAGGTGCTGTTCACCGCCGGGCGGCTGATGGTGGCGGCGCGCCAGCGTTTCCAGCGCGTCTACGACCTGGCGGAACGGGTGCGCCCGGACTGGGACGACGCACGCGACCTGCCGCCGCCGGAAGCCACGCGGCACGAATTGATCCGCCACAGCTGCCGCGCGCTGGGGGTGGTCAAGGCGGGCTGGGTGGCGGACTACTACCGCCTCAAGCGCGGCCGCTACGACGCCGCGCTGCACGCGCTGGCCGACGCCGGCGAACTGCTGCCGGTCCGCATCGAGGGCTGGCAGCACGACGCCTTCGTGCACGCCAGCCTGGCCGACGAACTCGCCTTGGCGGCGGACGAGCGGCTCAAGGCCAGCGCCACGGCGCTGCTGTCGCCGTTCGACCCGGTGGTGTGGGACCGCCGCCGCGCCGCCGAGCTGTTCGGCTTCGACTACCGGCTGGAGTGCTACACCCCGGCGCCGCAGCGCCAGTACGGCTACTTCGTGCTGCCCATCCTGCAGCGCGGCCGGCTGGTGGGGCGGCTGGACGCCAAGGCGCACCGCGCGCAGGGGGTGTTCGAGGTCAAGGCGCTGTACCTGGAGCCGGGGGTGCGCGTGACGCAGCGCCTGACCACCGACCTGCGCGCCGCCCTCGCCAAGCTGGCCGCCTGGCACGGCACGCCGCAGCTGGCGGTCCAACAGGCACCGCACGGGCTGGCCGCCGCGCTGGCGGGAACGGGAGGCGCTTGAAGGAGGTCGTGCCCTCCCGGGCCACGCCGAGGAACTTCCGCCGCGCGAATCGCCTCTGACCTATTCCAGATGACGCGGAGAAATCTCTATGCCGAAGTCTTACCTTCCCCTCGCAATCGCGCTGGCGCTGGGGCTTGCCGCCTGCAGCGACAAACAGACGACCAAGCTACAGCAGTCGGCCTCGGACGCGATCGGCGCGGTGCATAGCACCGTCGAGGCAGCAAGCGCCCCGGTGGGCGAGCTGAAGCAGGAAGCCAGCGCCGCGCTGGGCACGGCGGCCAACAAGGTCGGGAGCGCCGCGGCGGCCCTCAAACCCGAACTGAAACAGCAGATGGACAAGCTGAAGCAGCAAGCTTCGGCGGTGAAGGAAGCGGTCAAGGGGCTACAGGAGCATTAAGCCCCCGCCCATGAAAAACGGCAGCCTTAGGCTGCCGTTTTTCATGGCGACACAGCGATGGCCCACGGGCGGCGGCGTGGCCATGACGGGCAGCGCCTCACCAATAACTCCCGATTTGCTCCATTTTTCCTCCCCACTCCTCACCTAGCATGGCCTCACCCGGTACCGAACGGGCGGGCGCGGGGTACGCCGTCTACCCCTCCTTCACGGTGGGGCACGCCGGCTTCGGCCAACCCTGGCGCCGGGTTCAGCCCAGCAGCCGGCGGTACTGCACGAAGCCGGAACGCTCGGCGATGCGGTCGTACAGCTGCATGGCGTCACGGTTGGTCTCGTGCGTCAGCCAGTGCACACGCGAGCAGCCATCCGCCGCCGCCTGACGGTAGACGTGCTCGATCAGCCGGCGTCCGACGCCGCGGCCACGCACCCCCTCGGCCACGTACAGGTCCTGCAGGTAGCAGTAGTCGCCCACGGTCCAGCACGAACGGTGGTAGACGGTGTGCACCAGCCCGACGGCCTCGTCGCCCTGCCAGGCCAGATAGGCGGCCATCGGTTCGGCCGGATCGAGCAGGCGCTGCCAGGTGACGGCGCTGGTGGCCTCGGGAATCGTGGTTTTGTAGAACGCCTGGTAGCCCAGCCAGAGCGGCAGCCAGGCGGCGTGGTCGGCGGCGCTCACGGCGCGGATGTGCAGTTCGGTGCTCAAAGGTTGGCTCCTGCGGGGAACGATCGCCACAGCATGCCGCAGGCCGCGCCGCGGCGACAGAACCACTCGCCACCGCCGCCAGGGAACCACTGGCACGGTACGCCCGGGGCACCGGCTCAAGAACGGCACCGTTGCGCCAAGGCAACAAATGAGCCCGATTTTTCGATCATCTGCCGCGATCGGTGGAGTTAAGTCTGCATTAAGACGGCGCTCCTACCCTGAATGGCAGCAAGTAAACAGGAGTACATCATGTTGAAAAATTCCCAGCACAGTTATGGCTGGCTGGCCCGTGCCCTGCACTGGCTGTCCGCCCTGGCCATCATCGCCGCCCTGGCCTTCATCGAATTCAAGGATGTCTTTCCCAAGGGCACGCCGCTGCGCGACGCCATGAAATTCGGCCATTTCCAGGCCGGTCTGATCGTCTTGCTGCTGGTGCTGCCGCGCCTGCTGTGGCGTCTCGGCAACCGCGTGCCCGAGATCACCCCGGCGCCGCACAGGCACAGCGCGGTGCTGGCCAAGCTCGCGCACTGGGTGCTGTACGCGCTGATGCTGGCCTTGCCGCTGCTGGGGATTGCGATCGTGCAGGGCAGCGGTCACGAACTGGCGTTCTTCGGCCAACCCCTGCCGGTGCTGTTCACGCTGGACCGCGCCACCGCCCACGACCTGAAAGAAGTGCACGAAACGCTCGGCAACGTGCTGTTGTGGCTGGTGATCGGGCACGCCGCCGCCGCGGTATGGCACCACCGCTTCGTCAAGGACAACACCCTCACCCGACTCACCGGCCCGCTGCGCTGACCGGGCAATGGCGATGCCGCAATAAAAAAGGTTGGCCGAAGCCAACCTTTTTCTTTGCCCGATCGCCTGAGCGCTGCTCAGGCGCCCTCGCCCAGCCCCTGCTGCGTCAGCAGCAGCAGGTCGAGCGACGCAAGCCCTCCGCCCTGCCGGAGCAGGATCAGCTCGTCGCGATGCGCCTGCGCCAGTGTTTCCACCAGTTCCTCACCCTTGGCCAGCAGGCTCACCTCGACGCAGCGGCGGTCCTCCCTTCCCGGTCGGCGCTGCACCAGGCCTTGCGCCTCGCAGCGCGACACCAGCCCCACCACGCTGTGATGATGCGACTGCAGCCGTTCGGCCAGCTCGGCCACGGAGGCCCAGTCCCGCCCCGGATAGCCGCGCAGTTGCAGCAGCAGCTGGTATTGCTGCGGGGTCAGACCGTGCTGTTGCGCCAGCTCCTCGCTGAAACGCAGAAACAGGCGCAAACGGTAACGGAAATCGGCCAGGTGCTCGAAATCGCGTTTCGACAGGGAGGAATGGAAGGTCATGGCTGGATCGCGGGCTGAATTCTGGGGCACCCTAGCACAAATCGCCCTCCCGCCCTACAGCAGCGGCAGCACCAGCAGCCCGATCACCAGCGCCCACAGCAGCGCCCCGACCGAAAACACCGTGTAGGTAACCGACAGCGTCCGCACCCAGTGATCGTGCTCGAACAAGGCGTCCAGCCCATGGAGAATCAGCCCGGCCGAGGCGAACAGCCCGGTGACCCCCGCCAACAGGTTGAACAGCGGGCTCGGCACCATCAGCGTCAGGGCGGACAGCCAGATCGGCAGCGGGGCGATCGCCGCCAGACGGTAGCAGTCACGGTACGCCAGCGGGCGGGTGCTGCGCACCGAGTGCCGGATCACGTAGCCCATCAGGGGCACGCACAGCCAGCTCACCAGCAGGAACAACAGCGCGACGTAGCACCATTGGCGGAAGGGCACCGCGGGCGCGTACACCTCGCCATGAAAGTACGCGGCGTACACGATCATCGCGCTGCTGAGCAGCGACGCCGGCAGCACCACCTTGCCGAAGCTGGCCGCCGGCGAGGGATGGCTCCTGGCCAGTTCATCCCAGCCGTCTTCCGACGATATCAGCATGCGAACGGGCGTAAGCAGACTCATGGCAAAGCTCCTTGGTTTACGGCGATGGCCTCTCTAATATATCGCATTGCGATATATTTACAAGCCATCCTTTGATTCGCCGTACAAGCAGCTTTGCCAACGTTGGCCGGCGCTGAGGCAAAGCGGCGTCCCTCCCCTCTGCCGCCACGCCCCTGTCCGCCGTGCAAAAAAAACGGACCGCCTCGGCGGTCCGTTCACGTCGGCGCTAACCGGCCTCGGTTCAGATCTTGTCGTACAGCTTGGCGCCGCCCTTGACGAACTCGATCGACTTCACCTCCATGCCCTTGGCCAGCGCCTCCTCTGCAGCCAAGCCCTGCTGCGCGGCAAAGTCGCGCACGTCCTGGGTGATCTTCATCGAACAGAAGTGCGGGCCGCACATCGAGCAGAAGTGCGCCACCTTGGCACTATCCTTCGGCAGCGTCTCGTCGTGGAACGAACGCGCGCGGTCCGGGTCGAGGCCGAGGTTGAACTGGTCCTCCCAGCGGAACTCGAAGCGCGCCTTGGACAGCGCGTTGTCGCGGATCTGCGCGCCCGGGTGGCCCTTGGCCAGGTCGGCGGCGTGCGCGGCCAGCTTGTAGGTGATGATGCCTTCCTTGACGTCGTCCTTGTTCGGCAGACCGAGGTGCTCCTTCGGCGTGACGTAGCACAGCATCGCGGTGCCGTACCAGCCGATCTGGGCCGCGCCGATGGCCGAGGTGATGTGGTCGTAGCCGGGGGCGATGTCGGTGGTCAACGGGCCCAGGGTGTAGAACGGCGCCTCGTGGCACCACTCCAGTTCCTTGTCCATGTTTTCCTTGATCAGCTGCATCGGCACGTGGCCCGGGCCTTCGATCATCACCTGCACGTCGTGCTTCCAGGCGATCTGGGTCAGTTCGCCCAGGGTCTTGAGCTCGCCCAGCTGCGCGTCGTCGTTGGCGTCCCACACACTGCCCGGACGCAGGCCGTCGCCCAGCGAGAACGCCACGTCGTACGCCTTCATGATGTCGCAGATTTCCTCGAAGTGGGTGTAGAGGAAGTTCTCCTTGTGATGCGCCAGACACCACTTGGCCATGATCGAACCGCCGCGGCTGACGATGCCGGTCATGCGGTTGGCAGTCATCGGCACGTAGCGCAGCAGCACGCCGGCGTGGATGGTGAAGTAGTCGACGCCCTGTTCCGCCTGCTCGATCAGCGTGTCCTTGAAGATGTCCCAGGTCAGATCCTCGGCCTTGCCGTTGACCTTCTCCAGCGCCTGGTAGATCGGCACGGTGCCGATCGGCACCGGCGAGTTGCGCAGGATCCACTCGCGCGTCTCGTGGATGTTCTTGCCGGTGGACAGGTCCATGATGGTGTCGGCACCCCAGCGGATGCCCCAGGTCATCTTGTCCACTTCTTCCGAGATCGACGAGGTCACCGCCGAGTTGCCGATGTTGCCGTTGATCTTCACCAGGAAGTTGCGGCCGATGATCATCGGCTCGGATTCCGGGTGGTTGATGTTGTTGGGGATGATGGCGCGGCCGGCGGCCACTTCCTGGCGCACGAATTCCGGGGTGATGGTGTCGACCATGCCGGCGCCGTAGTTCTGGCCCGGGTGCTGGCGCGTCATCAGCTCGACGAGGCGCGCGTTCTTGCCGCCGGCGGTCTTGAGCGACTCGAGGTAGGCGGCGCGGTTCTGGTTCTCGCGGATGGCGATGTATTCCATCTCCGGGGTGATGAGGCCCTGGCGCGCGTAGTGCATCTGGGTCACGTTCTTGCCCGGCAGCGCGCGGCGCGGCTGGCGCGTCAGGTTGAAGCGCAGCTCGTCGAGCTTGGCGTCGGCCTCGCGGGCGCGGCCGTACTCGGAGCTCAAACCGGCCAGCTGCTCGGTGTCGCCGCGCTCCTCGATCCAGGCGGCGCGGATCGGTGCCAGGCCGGAGCGGATGTCGATCTGGGCGGCCGGGTCGGTGTAGGGGCCGGAACAGTCGTAGACGTAGATCGGCGGGTTCTGCTCGCCGCCGAACTGGGTCGGGGTGTCGGCCTGGCTGATCTCGCGCATCGGCACGCGGAGGTCGGGGCGCGAGCCTTCGACGTAGATCTTGCGGGAGTTGGGCAGCGGCTGGATGGCGGCTTGGTCCACCACCATTTCGGTATTCAGGTTGGTCGGCGCGTTCATCGGTCGGTCTCCGTGGTTGCTTCGATGAAACAGCGCAGGGAGCGGAACGCCGGACGACGGGGCCATGGGCGGGAAGTACGGCGGGAGCCGGACTTCAATTAAAGACGCTTCCCTACGCCGGTATTATCCGGGTCAGGTTCCAAGGGTGTTTCTCACCGGCGCCCCGTGTTTATGTAAAAAAACCAATCCTTCGATGGGGACTGGCTCATAAAAAACGGGGGCAGGACCCCTAGCGATGCTGTGAAGGTACGGTAAATATGGGATAATCGCAAGTTATTGTCGACAAAGCCCTTCCGGAGTGAACTGATGGATTTTGAGAATGCCCGCTTCAACCTGGTCGAACAACAAATTCGTCCGTGGGATGTGCTTGACCCCAAAGTACTCGATCTGCTGTTTCACGTGAAACGTGAGGATTTCGTGCCGGACGACAAGCGCACGCTGGCCTTCGTCGACACCGAACTGCCGCTCGTCAACGGCCACAAGATGCTGCAGCCGAAGGTGGAAGCCCGCCTGGTGCAGGACCTCGGCCTGAAGCCGGAAGACAAGGTGCTGGAAATCGGTACCGGCAGCGGTCACGTCACCGCCCTGCTGGCCAGCCTGTCGCGCCACGTCTACAGCGTCGACCTCGACCCGGTAATGAAGGAAATGGCGGCCAAGAACCTGAAGAAGGCCGGCATCAGCAATGCCACTCTGGTCGAAGGCAACGGTATCGACGGCTACGCCGCACAGGCGCCGTTCGACGCGATCCTGGTCGGCGGCTCGCTGCCGGTGGTGCCGGACAGCCTGAAGCAACAGCTGGCCGTCGGCGGCCGCATGATCCTGGTGGTCGGCGACGAGCCGGTGATGACCACCAAGCTGATCGAGCGCGAGAGCGAAACCGTCTTCCGCGAGACCAACCTGTTCGAAATCTGCATCCCGCGCCTGGCCCACTCCGAGGCGGTCGAGCCGGAACGGTTCAGCTTCTGATGGTCAAGGAAATCAGCGCCGGCGAGCTGGCACAGTGGCTGGCCGACGCCAGCGCCGAGCAGCCGGTGCTGCTGGACGTGCGCGAGGACTGGGAAGTGCAGCTGTGCCGCATTCCCGGTTCGCTGCACATCCCGATGAACCTGATCCCCCTGCGCATGAGCGAGCTGCCGGACGACCAGCCCATCGTCACCGTCTGCCACCACGGCGTGCGCAGCTTCCAGGTGGGGCTCTACCTCGCCAATGCCGGCTTCGAGCCGGTGATCAGCCTGCGTGGCGGCGTCGAGGCCTGGGCCTGCGACGTCGATCCGACCATGGCGCACTACTGAAGCCGCGCCATTTCCTTGCTCAAGGCCTTTCCCTCACGCCGTGCGGGAACGGCCTTTTTGCTGACCGGTCTTAGCATCGGAGCGCGCTCGCCAGCCGGCCCCGGGCCGACGCCGAGCCGCTTGCAAGCGTGCCAAGCCCCCCGTTCTTCTGCGACAACAACTAACGCCATGCCGCAACTCGACTATCTCGCCCCCACCCTCGCCCGCGTCCATCCCGCCTGGGAGACCGTGCTGAGGTCGCCTGCGTGTTTCAAGGCCCTGAGCCAGATCGACCGCACCCTCGCCAATGAAGCCGCCGCCGGCAAGACCCTCTACCCGCCGCGCGAGCAGATCTTCCACGCCCTGAGCTACGCCGCCCCGGCCGACGTGCGCGTCGTCATCCTCGGCCAGGACCCCTACCACGGTGCCGGCGAGGCCATGGGACTGTCGTTCTCGGTACCGCCGGGCGTGCGCATCCCGCCCAGCCTGCGCAACATCTACAAGGAAATCGCCGCCGATCTCGGCACCGGCCTGCCGGCTTCGGGCGACCTGACGCCTTGGGCGCGGCAAGGCGTGCTGCTGCTCAACAGCGTGCTGACGGTGGAGGCCGACAAGGCCGGCAGCCACGGCAAGCCGGGCTGGCAGAACGTCAGCGACGCGCTGATCGACGCCGTCAACACCGAGAACCCCGGCTGCGTGTTCCTGCTGTGGGGCAACTGGGCGCAGGGCAAGGCGGAACGCATCGACACGCGCCGCCACAAGGTGCTGTGCGCCGCCCACCCCTCGCCGCTGTCGGCCAGCCGCGGCTTTCACGGCTGCCGTCACTTCTCGCAGGCCAACGCCTGGCTCGCCGCCGCCGGGCGCAGCGTGATCGAGTGGGCACCCGCCGCCGAACAATCGCTGCTGTTTTGACCCGGTCCCTCTGCGGCCCGCTTCCCAGCGGGCCGGCCTTGCCCTAAGCTTGGAGTCCCGCAACTCTTTTTCCCCACCGTGGACATATTCATATTACTGTTGCTGATCCTGCTCAACGGCGTGTTCGCCATGTCCGAACTGGCGCTGGTGTCGTCGCGCAAGGTCCGTCTTCAGCAATGGGCCGACGACGGCGACAAGGGCGCGCAGGCCGCGCTCAAGCTGGTCGAAGAGCCCACCCGCTTTCTCTCCACCATCCAGATCGGCATCACCTCGATCGGCATCATGTCCGGCGTGTTCGGTGAAGAAGCCATCGCCCAGCACCTGGCCGCCTGGCTCAAGCAGTACCCGCTGATCGCACCGTATAGTGAGCCGCTGGCGTTCGGCGTGATGGTGGTGACCATCACCACCCTATCGCTGCTGTTCGGCGAGCTGGTACCCAAACGCCTCGCCATGCACAACCCGGAACTCTTCGCCGCCGTGCTGGCGCGGCCGATGAAGCTGCTGTCGCGCGCCACCGCGCCGCTGGTGCGCGTGCTGAGCCTGTTCACCGACGCCATCCTGCGCCTGATGGGCGCCAAGAAGAGCAAGGAGCCTTCCATCACCGAGGAAGAGATCAAGGTGCTGATGGAACAGGGCGCCGACGAAGGCGTGTTCGACCGCGCCGAGCAGGAGCTGGTGGAAAACATCTTCCGCCTCGACGACCGCAAGGTGGCGTCGATCATGACGCCGCGCAAGGACATCATCTCGCTCGACATCGAGGACGACCACACCAGCAATTGCCAGCTGATGCAATCGCACCCCTATTCGCGCTACCCGGTGTGCAAGGGCGGCATGGACCAGCTGATCGGCATCGTCGACGCCAAGCACCTGCTCGACCGCCTGCTCTCCGGCGGCAACGTCGACTTCACCGCCGGCATGCACCCGCCGCTCTACGTGCCGGCCACGGTGTCGCTGATGCAGTTGCTGGAGCAGTTCAAGCGCGCGCGCATCCACATGGCGCTGGTGGTGGACGAGTACGGCGAGCTGGAAGGCCTGGTGACGCTGCACGACGTGCTGGAGTCGATCGTCGGCGGCCTGCCGGCCGGTCCGCAGGAAGACGAACAGCTGATCATCCAGCGCGACGAACACAGCTGGCTGGTGGACGGCATGGTGGCGCCGGACGAGCTGCGCGAGCACTTCGCCATCGACAGCCTGCTGCCCGGCGAGGACACCGGCAACATCCATACCCTGGGCGGCGTGGTGATGTTCCAGCTGGGCCGGGTGCCGGTGGCGGCCGACCGTTTCGAGTGGAACGGCTTCGCCTTCGAGGTGGTGGACATGGACAAGACCCGCGTCGACAAGGTCATGGTCAGCCGCCTGCAGGTACCGTCGGCGCAGGAGGAAGAGCCGCCGGCAGCGTAAGCCGTCGGCATCGTGCCGCATCTTCCTGCAACGCCGCCCTTGGGCGGCGTTTTGCTGTCTGGTCGTCGCCCGTCATGGCACGCTTGGCAAAAGCGCACTACGCTGAAATTGACCAGCCTGGTTGCCGGCAGGCACCGGGCTTCAGCGATATGAGGACCGCAGCATGCTCGAACACACCCTGGCCGCCCCCGTCGAAGCGTGGGTCAAGTCGTTCCGCCACCATCTCAACCTGCCCGTCGCCATCGTACTGCCCTCCGGCCAGAGCCTGGCGCTGGGCGACTTCGAACAGCCCCGTCTGGCCATCCGCGTGCGCTCCTGGAAGTCGCTGCCGCTGTTGCTGTCGCCGTCGGTGGACCACCTCGCCACCGCCTACGTCGAGGGCGAGCTCGATCTGGACGGCACCCTGGACGACATCATCGAGCTGGGCTACGCCTTCGCCCTGGCCGAGAACCCGGTGCCCGGCGCCAGCTTCCAGCCCGGCCACGTGCGCCACACGCGCGAACTCGACCGCGAGGCGATCCGTTTCCACTACAACGTCTCCAACCGCTTCTACGCGCACTGGCTGGACCGCGACATGGTCTACTCCTGCGCCTACTTCGCGCACGGCAACGAGACGCTGGAGGAGGCCCAGCACGCCAAGATCCGCCACATCCTCACCAAGATCCGGCTGCAGCCCGGCCACACCCTGCTCGACATCGGCTGCGGCTGGGGCGCGCTGGTACGGCTGGCGGCGCGCGAATTCGGCGCGCGCTGCGTCGGCATCACGCTGTCCGAGGCGCAGTACGAGCACGCCGTGGAACGCGTGCGCCAGGAAGGGCTGCAGCGGCAGGTGGAAATCCGCTTGCAGGACTACCGCGACGTCGACGGCCGCTTCGACCGCCTCACCAGCGTCGGCATGTTCGAGCACGTCGGCCTCTCCAACCTGGTGGACTACTTCGGCACGCTGAACCGCCTGCTCGTCGACGGCGGCCTCGCCCTCAACCACGGCATCACCACCACCTCGGCGGCCAGCGACGGCACCGCCGGCGGCGGCGGCGACTTCATCGAGAGGTACGTGTTCCCGCACGGCGAGCTGCCGCATATCTCGCTGGTGTTGCGCACGCTGCAGGAAGGCGGGCTGGAGCCGATCGACGTGGAGAGCCTGCGCCGCCACTACGCCGTCACGCTGGCGGCCTGGGCCAGCCGCTTCGAGGCCGCCCGCGAGGCGATCCGCCAGGAAGTGGACGAAAAGACCTGGCGCATCTGGCGCCTCTACCTCGCCGGCTGCGCCTACGCCTTCCGCACCGACAAGGTGTCGATCTTCCAGGTGCTGTGCCAGAAGGCAGGCCAGGACGCCGCCACGCTGGCGTGGTCGCGCGACTACATGTACCGCGGCCGCTGAGTGGGCGTCTTCATCGTCAAAGGTTGGCCGAAGACCGCGCCTAGTCCTTTCAGGCTAGGCGCGTAGTGCCTCTTTCCCGGCGCGCCACCCCATCCGGCGAATAGTGCCTCGCCGCCGCGCTCCCTACCATGCAGAGTGACGGAAACCGTCCCGCTCACGGCACGGTACGTTGCCGAGGCCGCGCCGCCGCCGCGCCCGCCTCGGCAAGCGCCTATGGGAGAGTCCACGATGAAACAATCGCTGGCCGGCTTGAGCATCCTGCTCGTCGACGATCACGCGCTGGTACGCATGGGCCTGCGCACGCTGCTGGAAAGCGCCGGCGCCCAGGTGCTGGGCGAAGCCGACAACGGCGAGGAGGCCTTGCGCCTGTACGACGAAACCCGGCCCGACGTACTGATCCTCGACCTCTACATGCCCGGCATGGGCGGCTTCGCCACTCTCGAACGGCTGCGCGCGCGCCATCCCGCGGCGCGCGTGCTGATCCTCTCGGCGCACCATGAAGTGGCGATGCCGGTACGCGCGCTGCGCATCGGCGCCCTGGGCTACCTGTGCAAGCGCAGCGCCCCGCAGGAGTTCGTCAAGGCGGTGCGCCAGATCGGCAACAACCAGCGCTATCTCGATCCGCAGCTGGCGCAGCAGGTGGCGCTGGCCCAGCTGGGCGGCGCCGCCGACCCCTCCGAGGCGCTCACCGACAAGGAATTCGCCATCTTCCTGCAGCTCGCCCAGGGGCACTCGGTCAACGAGGTGGCGGAGGAACTGCACCTGAGCCCGAGCACCGTCGGCACCCACCTCTACCACATCAAGCAGAAGCTCAACGTGCAGAACGCCGCCGAATTGGCGCTGATCGCGGTGCGTTGCGGCCTGATCGACGTCTGATCGAGACCGATTACGACATGGCCGCCGCAGGCGGCCGCCCCCCTCCGTCCTAGCGAAAATCATGAGGCCCGGCGCCGGGATGCCGTGAGGCCGCATTCCCGGCATCGCCGACGCGCGCGCGCGTGACCGTGCCGACAATGATCCCAGATACCGCTGCACGAAACCGTCGCACGCCCTCGCCAGGCGGCGCTGTACGGCCGTCCGCCGGTCTACAGGAGCCGGGCGTCCCGCACCGGCCTGCCGAGGAAAGAGGAGCGCACCATGCCGAAAGAATCGACCGGGCTCAGCCTGGATGGCCAGGGCAAACCGCTGTGGCTGTCGCTGGAACTGACCTACCGCTGCCCGCTGAAATGCTCGTGGTGCAACAACCCGCTGGATTTCGACAAGTACACCGAACACGAACTCAGCACCGAAGAATGGAAACGCGTGCTCGCCGAAGCGCGCGAGCTGGGCGCGCTGCAGCTGGGCTTCACCGGCGGCGAACCAATGCAGCGCCCGGACCTGGAAGAGCTGGTGGCCTACGCCGACGAGCTGGGCTTCTACACCAACCTGATCACCTCGGGGGTCGGGCTCAACGAGGCGCGCATGGCGGCGCTCAAGCAGGCCGGCCTGAAGCAGGTGCAGCTCTCGCTGCAAGCGACCCGCGCCGCGCTCACCGACCAGCTGGTGGGCACCCGCGCCCACGCCCGCAAGCTGGAAGCGGCACGCCTGATCAAGGCGTACGGCTTCCCGATGGTGCTGAACATGCCGGTGTTCCGCCACAACATCGACCTGATCGACGAGATGGTGGCGTGGGCCGCCGAGCTCGGCGTCGAGTACATCGAATTTGCCAACATCCAGTACTACAACTGGGCGCTGCTCAACCGCGACGAGCTGATGCCGACGCGCGAGCAGATCCAGCGGGCCGAGGCGGTGATCCAGCGCTGGCGCGAACGGCTCGACGGCGCCATGACGATCTATTTCGTCATCCCCGACTATTTCGAAGACCGCCCCAAGGCGTGCATGAACGGCTGGGGCGCCATTCACCTCACCATCGCCCCCGACGGCGTGGCGATGCCGTGCCAGGAGGCACGGGTGATTCCCGGGCTGGAATTCCATTCGGTACGGGATCAATCCCTGGCCTGGATCTGGCACGACTCGCCGCTGTTCCGCAAATACCGCGGGCTCGACTGGCTGCCGGAACCGTGCCGTTCCTGTTCCGAAAAGGAAAAAGATTTCGGCGGCTGCCGCTGCCAGGCCTTCCTGCTCACCGGCGATGCCGGCAACACCGACCCGGCCTGCAGCCGCTCGCCGCAGCACGTCCTGGTGCAGGCGGCGGTGACGCAGGCGGTGGCGCCGCAGCGCTTCCGCAAGCCGCTGATCAAGCGTTCCGCCAACGGCGTCTGCACCAGCTTCATGGAGGAGTGAATGCGCCATCCCTACGACAGCGCCGGCGGCACCCTGCTGCTGGGCGCGCTGCTCACACTGCTGCTGTTCCTGCTGGTGCGCCTGCTGGCCGGCTGAGGAGACACCATGGACGCAATGACACTCGACCTGCTGGTGCGCTGGGTGCATTTTCTCGCCGGCATCGTCTGGGTCGGCCACAACTATTCCAGCGTGGTGCAGCGGCCAAGCTGGCGCCCGCTCAGCGCCGCGGACCTGACCGACGACCAGAGCCCGCGCTTCCAGGCGCTGCTCAACCGCGAGCACGGCACCTTCCGCTGGGCGGCGGTGCTGACCTGGTGCGCCGGCCTGCTGATGCTGTGGCAGCGCGGCATCCTGGCGTCGGCGCTGACCCTGCACGGGGCGCAGGCGCCGATCGGCGTCGGCCTGTACCTCGGCACGCTGATGATGCTCAACGTCTGGTTCGTGCTGTGGCCGCACCAGAAGAAGGTGCTGGGGCTGGTGCCGGCCAGCGTCGAGGAGCGGCTGCGCTGCTCGCGCATCACCCATCTCTCCTCGCGCACCAACACCATGCTGTCGCTGCCGCTGCTGTTCTTCATGGCAGCGGGCACGCACGGCGGCTTCCTGTTCGGCTGAGACCATGAGCCCGGCCTACAACTTCGCCTCCGGCCCGGCGCGCCTGCCGGACGCCGTGCTGGAGCGGGCGCGCGAGACCCTGCTGCTACGCGGCGCCGACGGCGCCTGCGCGCTGGAGCGCCCGTTCACCAGCCCGGCGTTCCGCGCCACGCTGGAGCGCGCCCGGCAGCGTCTGGCGGCGCTGCTCGACCTGCCCGCGGGCTACCGCGTGCTGTTCCTCGCCGGCGGCGCCATGCAACAGTTTTCCATGGTGCCGCTCAACCTGCTCGGCCCGTCGCGTCGCGCCGCCTACGCCGACTCCGGCTACTGGGCCGGCCGCGCCATCCGCGAGGCGCGCCGTTTCGCCGAGGTGGCGGTGGTGGCGCGCTACCAGGGCGACACCCCGCTCGCCGCGCCGCCGCTGGAGAACTGGCGGCTGCCGGACGACTGCGCCTACTGCCACATCACCCCCAACGAAACCGGCGAAGGCATCGCCTACCCCGCCCTGCCCAACACCGGTGCCGTGCCGCTGGTGGCCGACGCCACCTCCTGCTTTCTCGCCGCCCCGCTGGATATATCGCGCTTCGGGCTGATCTACGCCGGTGCCCAGAAGAACATCGGCCCGGCCGGGCTGACCGTGGTGATCGTGCGCGAGGATCTGCTGCAGCGGGAGGCGCGCTACGCCCCCGCCCCTTATTGCTATCGCCAGCAGCTGGCCGAGAACAACACCGTCAACACCCCGGTGGGCTGGGCCATCGAGCTGGCGGCGCTGGTGTTCGACTGGATCGCGGAATCGGGCGGTCTGGCGGCAATGGCAGAGGCCAACCGCCGCAAGGCCGAGCGGCTGTACCACGCCATCGACACCAGCGGCGGCTTCTACCGGGCGCCAGTGGCGCACGGCCACCGCTCGCCGAGCAACGTGCGCTTCCAGCTGACGGACGAGCGCCTCACCGAGCCCTTCCTGCAGCAAGCCGAAGCGGCCGGGCTGACGCATCTGCGCGGCCACTGTCACGTCGGCGGACTGCGCGCCAGCCTCTACAACGCCATGCCGGAAGCCGGTGTCGCCGCCCTGGTGGCGTTCATGGCGGACTTTGCCCGGAGACAGGGGTGAACACGGCGCCGTTTCATTGGGGCCGCCGCCCCGGGCTGGCGGGCGGCATCGACAAGAGCGGCGCGCAGGCGGCGGCTCTGCTCGCGGCCGGCTTTGCCGCGGTGGAGTTCGGCACCGTGACGCCGCAGCCGGTGCCGGGGCAGCAGCCCGGCGTGGCGGCGCTGGCCGCGACGCTGGCCCGCCTCGGGGCACGTGGCGACAGCGCCATCGGCATCGGCCTGGGCATGACACCCGGCGCCGCGCCGCCAGCGCTGCACGACGACTGGCTGTACGGCCTGCAGCAGGCGGCACCGGTGGCGGATTACCTGAGCTGCAATCTCAGCGCCCGGGCCTACCGTCCGCTGCTGGCGGCGGAGCACGACGCGCTGCTGCGGCAGGCGCTGGCGGCCATGGTGCGGGAACGCGATCGGCTCGCCGCGGCCTCCGGGCGCCGCCTGGCGCTCGCGCTCAAGCTGCCGCTGGCGTCGGTCCGGCTCGCCGTCGCCGCCGCCACGGCGGGGTTCGATGCCCTGATCCTGGTCCAGCCCGACGCCACGCCGGACGGCATGACGCTGCGCGGCCTGGCACACCAGCTGCATGGCGGTCCGGCGCTGATCGCGGTGGGCGGCATCCGCCGCGCCGCCGAGGTGCGTGCCGCGCTGGCGGCGGGGGCGCACGGGGTGCAGGTGCATCGCCTGTTCGCCGAGCACGGCCCAGCCTGCCTCGCCATGTTGTGCGAGGAGCGGCCGGCGCGGCCCGTCTCATGATTTTCACGAGCCGTTTTTGGCCCGCTGCCGCTGGCTGGCGTCCGGGCCGGGCCGAATAATCGTTACTGGAGCGGCATGGGGCCGCTCCGCAACCGAAGGAGACCGTCATGACCTGGGAAACCCCCGCCTACTGCGAAATCCGCCTTGGCTTCGAAGTGACCGCCTACGTCTACGTGCGCTGAGCCACGGGGCGGCAGCGGCAACAGCGCTGCCGCCCCCTTGCGCCGATCAGGAGCTACCGCCATGACCCCATCCCACCCGCTCGACCACGCGCGCCCCCGGCTGGCACCGCACTTCATGTTTCGCTGGGAGGCGAGCCAGCAGGCCTACATCCTGCTCTACCCCGAAGGCCTGATCAAACTCAACGTGTCGGCCGGGGAAATCCTGAAACGCTGCGACGGCCAGCGCAGCGTGGACGATATCGTCGCCGACCTGCAGGTCGCCTTTCCCGACAGCGCGGCACAGATCGAGAGCGGCACCCGGGCATTCGTCGACACCGCCTGCGCCAAGGGCTGGCTGCAGCTCATGGTAGCCGGCGCGCAACCCGCGCGCGACTGAACGCCCCCTACCGGCAATGGGCGCTCGACCAGCGCCCAGCGGTGTTCATTGTTGGCCGATCAACGGCTGGCGGCCGGCGTCTCGTTGAGGCAGTTGCGGGGTTGCCGATTGATGGCTTCCTGCAGCGCCTGGAGCCGCTGGTAGTCGGTGGTCTGGATACCCTTTTCCTGCATCAGGCGGTGGATTTCCGGCCCTTCCCACACCTGGAAATCGCTCAGGCGCAGCATGATGTCGCCGATGCGCTGGCGCGCGTCCGGGGTGTCCTCGGCCGGGTGGACGGCGAACTGGTGCAGGCCGGGCGGCAGGTTGCGCACCGCGAAGTCGTAGCCGTCGTAGCGCACTTCGAGGTTCTGCGGCCGGATTTCCGGGTTGTACTGCATGATGTAGCTGTCGGCCACCACGTTGCCGCGCAGCTGCTCGCCCCGGCTCAGCGGCAGTTGCTGCGCCACCGGATGCCACAACAGTTGCAGTACCACCGGGATGCCGGTGAGCTTGGGCAGCGACAGATAGAGGTTGATGAAGTCGTTGCGGATGCGCCAGAACACCATGTGGGTGTCGAGGTGGGTGATGGTGAGACCGGCATCGCGCGCCTTCTGGATCTGCGCCAGGAGTTCGCGCCGCACGTCGTCGATGTCGGCGTGCGCCGCCAGTTCTTCGATGCTGCCCCACAGCCGGCCTTCCGGGTTGTACAACGAGGGCACCTGCTCGCGCGGCAGCACCGCGCCCCAGCCGTAATCCTCCTGCCATTCGTCGGTCAGCGTCAGGTGCAGCCCGACCGCCTTGTGACGCTGGCGCACCTCCGCCGCGGCCGCGGCAAAATGCGGCGCCGGCACCATCAGCGACAGATCCTGGATCTTGCCCTCGTCGAGCAGACGGAACGCCGCACGGTCGAGGTCGGGGTGCATGCCGACGTCGTCGGCGTTGACGATCGCCAGCTTGGCGTCGTCGGGATAACCGAGGCAGCGCGTCAGCGGGGTGGCCGCGCAGTTGAGGGCAAAAGACGCCAGTACGGCGCCGAGTAGGGGGAGTTTGGGCAACATGAACGAGCAATCAACGACACACAGGCGGCTACTGTAACGGCTCGCGGCCACCACGGCGAGCACTAATCTCGCCTGCCGCCCGCCTCCCCTTCGGGGTCTAGAGCATCACCGCGGCCTGGACCGGGGCCGGACCGGCAGCGGGTGGTGGTGGCGCGGCGGGAGCCGGCTGGGCCGTGGTGCCGGACGGCTGAGCCGCCGCCGGAGCGGGTGGTGCAGGTGGTGCGGCTGGCTGGGCCGGCGCGGCAGCTGGTTCCGTTGCCGGGTCCGTGACCTTCTTCATCAGCGCGTCGGCGATGCTGCGCTCCTTCTCGGCCCGTGCCTGGAAGCTCTGCAGCGGCTTGATTTCCCACTTGAGCTGCCCCCAGGCCGGCAGGTCGCGCAGCAGGCGGTCGGCCTCGTCGTTGGATGCGGCATCGAGGATGAAGGCGAAGGTTCGGTCGCCCACCGGCATGCCGCCGACGATCTTCCTGGCGGCCTCCAGCTTCATCAGCGCGTCGAAAGTCGGCAGCAGTTCTTCCTCCACCGCCTCCACCGCTTCCGACGGCGTCGCGTAGTCCGGTGCGCCCGAGCCGATCACCAGGTATTGCGCGGCTCCAGCGGCCGGCCCCAGCGCCGCCAGCGCAACCGCCAGCAGCCACCGGGGCACCACCTTGTTATCCATACATGTCCTCCCACTGCCTGATTGCTAGCGGGTCGGTCAAGGTCGCCAGGCAGTACGACGTTGGCCGAAGCCAGGACGCCAGACAGCGGCAATGGGCGGGGAACCCTGCAAGCGGCGCGCACGCAAATGGGTTCGAGGGAGCAATCGCGAAGCTGGTCAACGGGGTCGATTCGGCATGAACACCCGGTCCATACCATGCAGTATGGCTAACAAATCCAAAAAGAACAGCTTTAAAACAGGGCCATTTTCTGGCCCGTAAACGGCCGCTGCGCGGTTTTCCTGATTTTGGACGCCAGAACCGCTCGGCAGAACAAAAACGCCGTGGCGGGCCTCTACGGCGTCGCCACGGCGGTCTGGTTCACACACCGTGGTAACCACGGTACCAGGCGACGAAGCGCTGCATGCCGTCGGCCAGCGGCGTGTCGGGCGAGAAGCCGACCGCGGCGCGCAGCCTGGCGGTGTCGGCGTAGGTCACCGGCACGTCACCGTCCTGCATCGGGTAGTAGTCCTTCACCGCCTCGCGCCCGCAGGCGGCTTCGGTGGCGCGGATGAATTCCATCAGCTCGACCGGGTTGTGGTTGCCGATGTTGAACAGCCGGTACGGCGGCTGGCCGTCGGTGCCCTGCGGCACATGCTCCATCACGCGCAGCACGCCTTCGACGATGTCGTCGATGTAGGTGAAGTCGCGCTGCATCTTGCCGTGGTTGAACACCTTGATGGTCTCGCCCTTGAGGATGGCCTCGGTGAACAGCCACGGCGCCATGTCCGGGCGGCCCCACGGGCCGTACACGGTGAAGAACCTGAGCCCGGTGGTGGGCAGCGCGTAGAGGTGGGCGTAGCTGTGCGCCATCACCTCGTTGGCCTTCTTGGTGGCGGCGTAGAAGCTCACCGGGGCGTCGACGCGGTCGTCCTCCGAGAACGGCACCTTGGCGTTCTGGCCGTAGACGCTGCTGGAGCTGGCGTACACCAGGTGCTTGACCGGGTGGCGGCGGCAGGCTTCCAGCACGTTGGTGAAGCCGGTGAGGTTGCTCTGGGCGTAGGCGTGCGGGTTCTGGATGCTGTAGCGCACCCCGGCCTGGGCGGCGAGGTGGATCACGTAGTCGACGCGCTCGGCGGCGAACAGCGCCTCCAACGCCGGCCAATCGGCGATGTCCAGCCGGTGGAAGGCAAAACCCGGCCGGCTCTGCAGCGTGGCGAGCCGGGCATGCTTGAGCTCGACGGCGTAGTAGTCGTTGAGGTTATCCACAGCCACGACGTCGACCCCGCCCTTGTCCAGCAGTTTTTCGCACACGGCGCGACCGATGAAACCGGCGGCGCCGGTGACCAATACTTTCATTGCGTGTTCTCCAGACGGTGAAGCTCGATCAGCTTCGCGTATTTGATGTAGCTGTTGAAGCAGCCGATGCTGATGTGCACCAGGCCCGGCACGCCGTCGCGAAAGCCCTGGCGCAGCAGGTAGAACTTGAAGAAGCGCAGCAGCGGGCTGAACACCAGCTTCGGCCAACCCACGCGCTTGCCGCGCTCGAACAACGCCTTTGCCTGCAGATCGGTGTAACGGTTCTGCTTGGTCAGATAGAGCGCGATGTCCTCGCCCGATTCGTGCATTAGGTCGCCCTTGAGGTTTTCCACAGGACCGTCGGCGATGACGTACTCGTGCACCGCGTGGTCGGACCAGCGCGCCCGGCGCCGGTCGAACAGCCGCAGGCTGAGGTCCGGGTAGCCCTCGCCGTGCCGCAGGAAACGACCCATGAATTTGTTGCTACGCGGAAAACGGTAGGCCGCCGCTTGTGGATTGTCCGGCAAGTCCTTGATTTCACTGGCCAATCTGGGTGACAGCCATTCGTCCGCATCGAGACACAGCACCCAATCGTGGCGTGCCTGCTGCACCGCGAACTGCTTCTGCGGACCGAATCCCAACCAATCCTGGTGGATAACTTTGGCGTTATAGCTTTTGGCAATGGCAATAGTGTCGTCGCTGCTGCCGGAATCCACCACCACGATCTCGTCGGCAAAACGGCAGCTTTCCAGGCAGGCCGCAATCTGTTGTGCCGCATTCTTGGTGATCAATACGACGCTCAGTACTGAGCTCATGGTTTCTTATTAGCCCTTTTATATAAAAACCGAAGAAACTGTAGAAGTCGCCCTTCCCCTGTGGACAAGTGCTTTTCCATTTTATAAATCAGTGGATTACCTTGCTTGAAAGGCTGTTGCCAACTGCCTTGTCAGCACCTTCATCAGTTGTGGATAAATAGTGAGCGGTCTGTCCTGAGCGCTTTACCCACAGCTTGTCGGCAGCTTGTGCGTGTCGTGTGGTGGACAGCGTGTTCTGCTCGCCATCGGTCTTTTCATTGACGCCCTTATATAAAATGAAACAACAGATGAAGGGGCCCTCAGTTTGTGGATAAGCTGAAAAACGACGTGCTAACTCAGTTACTTGCCCTGTTGATGAGCATGGGATTGTTTCAGCTGGCAACACACGGACAGATTGTGGATAAATCCGCCAGAACTTGTCCACAGGCGGTTATCCACAGTTCGTGCCGGTGGATTTTACTTGGTTAACCACAGGGCCGCTCGTACAATGCCGGCCATGATGAATGTGCTGATCGTGCGCACCTCGTCGATGGGCGACCTTATCCACACCTGGCCTGCCGTGACCGACCTGCTCGCGCATTACCCCAACCTGCGTCTGGCCTGGCTGGCCGAAGAAAACTTCGCCGACATCGCCGCGCTGCATCCCGGGGTACGCGCGGTGATTCCGATC
Organism: Pseudogulbenkiania sp. NH8B; assembly: GCF_000283535.1. Taxonomy (GTDB): domain Bacteria; phylum Pseudomonadota; class Gammaproteobacteria; order Burkholderiales; family Chromobacteriaceae; genus Pseudogulbenkiania; species Pseudogulbenkiania ferrooxidans. Next base: position 4,224,888 of record NC_016002.1, on the reverse strand, counting down.
GCCTGGCGGCGCTGGCGCAAATCCCTGCTGTCCCCTTCCACCTGGGCCGAAATGCGCGTGTTTCGCGAACAGCTGCGGGCGCGTCACTGGGATCTGGTGCTGGACGCCCAGGGACTGGTCAAGAGCGCGCTGCCTGCCAAGCTGGCGCGCGCGCCGCTCGCCGGCTACGGCTGGTCGAGCATCCGCGAGCCGCTGGCCAGCCTGTTCTACGACAAGAAGCACCGTGTCAGCCGCCAGCTTTCCGCGATCGAGCGCAACCGCCGCCTGTTCGGCCTGACCTTCGGCTACCAGCCGGAAGGCGCACCGGATTTCGGCATCCACGCCGGCACCCGGCCGGCCTGGCTGCTGCCGGGCGACTACGCCGTGCTGCTGCACGCCACCAGCCGTGCTTCCAAGGAATGGCCGGAGGAGCGCTGGGTGCAGCTGGCCGACACCCTGGCGCGCCAGGACGGCATGGTGGCGGTGCTGCCGTGGGGCTCGGCCAAGGAGAAGGAGCGCGCCGAACGCCTGGCTGCCAAGATGCACGCCGGGGTGGTGGCGCCCAAGCTGTCGCTGAGGGAGGCGGCCGGCCTGCTCGGCCACGCCGAGGCGGTGGTGGGGGTCGACACCGGGCTGACCCACATGGCCAACGCCGTGAACGTGCCGCTGGTGGCGCTCTATACCGATACCGATCCGGCCCGGACCGGCGTGGTGGAAGGTCCGCGCGCGCTCAACCTGGGCAACGCCGGGCAGTGCCCGACGGTGGACGAGGTGCTGGCGGCGCTGGTGCGGGTGCGGAGCGCGGCGTGATCTGGCGTACCTTGTATAGCGCGCTGTGGACGCTGGCCACGCCGCTGATCCGCCGCTACCTGAGAAAGCGCGCGAAGAAGGCGCCGGCCTACCTCGAGCACTGGGACGAACGCTTCGGCCAACGTGTCGTACCCGCCGCCACCGGGGCGATCTGGGTGCACGCGGTGTCGGTGGGCGAGACGCGTGCCGCGCTGCCGCTGGTGGCGGCCTTGCGCCGGCGCTGGCCCGACGCGCCGCTGCTCGTCACCCAGATGACGCCGACCGGCCGCGCCACCGCCGAGGCGCTCTACCCCGACGCCGAAGTGCGTTACCTGCCCTACGACTACCCGCGCGCCGTGCGCGCCTTCCTGCGGAGCTACCGTCCGCGCTTCGGCGTGCTGATGGAAACCGAGCTGTGGCCCAACCTGATCCACGCCGCGCACGCGCAGCGGGTGCCGTTGTTCCTCGCCAACGCCCGGCTGTCGGAAAAATCGCTCAGGGGCTACCGCAAGGTGGCCCGGCTGATGGCGCCGGCGCTAGGCCAATTCCGCGCCATTGCCGCCCAGACCGCCGACGATGCCGGCCGTTTGCAGCAGTTGGGCGCAGTCGATGTCGCCGTCTGCGGCAACACCAAGTACGACTTCACCGCGCCCGAGGCGGCGCTGGAACTGGGCGCGGCGTTCCGCCGACGCATCGGCCCGCGCCCGGTGCTGGTGTGCGCCAGCACGCGCGACGGCGAGGAAGCGCTGATCCTGGACGCCTGGCGCGCCGCCGGCCGCGCCGTGGCGGATGCCCTGCTGGTGATCGTGCCGCGCCATCCGGAACGCTTCGCCAGCGTGGCGGGGTTGGCCGAAGCCGCGGGCTTCGCGGTGCAGCGCCGCAGCGACGATGCCGCGCTACGCGACACCACCCAGGTCTGGATCGGCGACAGCATGGGCGAGCTGTTCGGCTACTACGCCGCCGCCGATGTCGCCTTCGTCGGCGGCAGCCTGCTGCCCTTGGGCGGGCAGAACCTGATCGAACCGGCCAGCGTCGGCGTGCCGGTGCTGTTCGGGCCGTCCATGTTCAACTTCGCCGACGCCAGCGCCAAGGCGCTGGCATCCGGTGCCGCTGTGCAGGTGGCCGACGCCGCGGCGCTGGTGCAGCAAGCGCTGGCGCTGCTGGCCGACCCGGCCCGTCGCCAGAGCATGCGCCAGGCGGCGCTGGGGTTCACCGCCGCCCATCGCGGTGCCAGCGAGCGCATCGTGGCGCTGATCGCGCACGGCCTCGAGCGCCGCTGAGTTCCCTTTCCCCTCGGGTTTTGCTGCGGCGTCGCGCTGCCGCTGCCGTGGCACGACCTCTTCCCCGCTATTCCTTTCTGACATTCAAACTGAATTTTTATCGTTTCTGGGAATGAAGCGGCACGACTATCGTTGCTCGCGTCGGGATATGGCCATCCCGGTGTCGATACATGAAAAAAGGCGGGAGAGAGTCTCCCGCCTTTTGGCGTGGTGGTCTTCTGGTTTCACGTGAAACCAGCGGCGCCGATCCGGTTCAGCGTCGGAATGCTGCCGCCAGCTGTTCGGCAGTCGCCGCCGGGTCGGCGGCGTCGAACAGCGCGCCGATCACCGCCAGCATGTCGGCGCCGGCACTGACCACCTCTCCGGCATTGTCTGCGGTGATGCCGCCGATCGCCGCGCTCGGCACGCCGAGCCGCTTGGCCTGGGCGAACAGCTGGAGCGGCGCGCGCACCGCGTGCGGTTTGGTGCCGGACGGAAACACCGCGCCGAAGGCGACGTAGCTGGCGCCGGCCGCCACCGCCGCCTCGGCCAGTTTGATGTCGTCGTAGCACGAGGCGCCGATGATGGCGTCCGCTCCCAGCCGGGCGCGCGCCGCGGCGATGGCGGCGTCGTCACGGCCCAGGTGCACGCCGTCGGCGCCGACCGCCAGTGCCAGCTCGACGTCGTCGTTGACGATGAAGGTGACGCCGTGGCTGTGGCACAGGCTCGCCAGCAGGTTGGCCTGCCACAGCCGCCGCACCGGGTCCTGGCTCTTGTTGCGGTACTGCAGCAGGCGCACGCCGTGCGGCAGCACGTCGCTCACCAGCTCGATCAGGCGCTCGCTGTCGTCGGTGTCCGGGGTGATGGCGTACAGTCCCTCAAGCGTGGCCAACGTCGTCTCCTTCGCCGTCCTGTTCCGCCTCGTCGCCCTCTTCCTCCGCCACTTCGCGCGCCCAGAACAGCCGGTCCGGGATGTACTGGCCCATGCCGGGGCGGAAGGCGTTGAGCAGGGTCTGGTAGGTGTACTCCTGGGCATCGGTGATGGCCTCGTCTACCGGTGCGCCGGCGGCCAGCATGCCGGCGATGGCCGAGGCCAGGGTGCAGCCGGAGCCGTGGTAGCGCTCGGGCAGTCGCTCCCAATGGTGCTGGCGCACCTTGAGGTCCTTGCTGTAGTGGGAGTTGATCACCTCGCGCGTGTTCTCGTGGGTGCCGGTGATCAGCACGTGCTCGCAGCCCAGCGCCAGCAGCCGCTTGGCGCAGTCGTCGAGCGTCAGGCTGTCTTCCTCGTCCGGGTCGTTGGCGGCGAGCCGGCGCGCCTCGATGCTGTTGGGGGTGAGCACGCTGACCTGCGGCAGCAGCATGTCGCGCAGCGCGGCGATCATGTCGTCGTCGGCGAGGTCGTCGCCGCCGTCGCTGGCCAGTACCGGGTCGTACACCAGCGGGATATCGGGGTAATCGGCCATCAACTGGGCGATCACCGCGACGTTTTCGATGCTGCCGATCATGCCGATCTTGAACGCGGCCACCGGGATGTCCTCCAGCAGGCAGCGCGCCTGGTCGTTGACCCAGTCGGCCTCCATGACCAGGAAGTCGCTGACCCCGGCGGTGTCCTGCACGGTGATGGCGGTGATGACCGACAGGGGGTGGCAACCGAGGCTCGCCAGCGTCAGAATGTCGGCCTGGATGCCGGCGCCCCCGGACGGGTCGGAGCCGGCCAGCGTCAATACGGCGGGCAGAGGGGATGGAGTGCTCAAAGCTTAGCCTCTTTGTCGGTCAGGATTTAGAATCGGTATTTTAACTGAGCTGGGGCCAAAGGCGATGCGCAGCTGGATGTGTCTTATTTGTGGTTTCATTTACGAGGAAGAGGCGGGCCGCCCCGAAGACGGCATCGCGCCGGGTACCCGCTGGGAGGACGTGCCGGTGAACTGGACCTGCCCGGACTGCGACGCCCGCAAGGAAGATTTCGAAATGGTCGAGTTCTGAACCCGGCCGCGTCAATGCGAAGGAAAATCGAGATGTCGTGGAAACTGTCGTTCATGGCGGCGACGCTGGTCGCCGTGACCGGCTGCGCCGAGGTCTCCACCACCCAGTCCGGGGCGGTGGGCGTCCAGCGCAAGCAGACCATGCTGCTGTCGTCGCAGGAGGTGGAGCAGGCCTCCGCCAAGTCCTACGCGCAGGAAGTGAGCAAGGTGCGCGGCACCGGCAAGCTCAATAACAACGCCGCGCTGACCGCGCGCGTGCGCACCGTCGCCAACCGCCTGATCGCGCAGACCCCGGTGTTCCGCCCCGACGCGCGCAACTGGCGCTGGGAGGTCAACGTCGCCGATTCGCCCGAGCTCAACGCCTACGCCATGGCGGGCGGCAAGGTCATGGTCTATTCCGGCCTGATCACCAAGCTGGCGCTGAGCGACGACGAACTGGCGGCGGTGATCGGCCACGAGATGGCGCACGCGCTGCGCGAGCACTCGCGCGAACAGATGAGCCAGGCCTACGCCCAGCAGATGGGGCTGTCGGTGGTCGGCGCGCTGGCCGGCCTGGGACAGGGCGCGATGGACCTCGCCTCGCTGGCCGGCGATCTGGCGCTGACCAAGCCCAAGAGCCGCACCATGGAGAGCGAGGCCGACGTCATCGGCCTGGAGCTGATGGCGCGCGCCGGCTACAACCCCAACGCCGCGCTCAGCGTGTGGCGCAAGATGATGGCCATGGGCAACGGCAACGGCCCGGAATTCCTCTCCACCCACCCGTCGGACAGCAGCCGCCTGCAGGAGCTGTCGGCGCGCATCCCGCGCGTGATGCCGCTGTACGAAGCCGCGCGTCGGCGCTGAGCCGATGTTTCACGTGAAACCGGACCTCGCCGACCTGGAGCACTGCGCCCTGGCCCTGCCCGGCGCCACGCTCGACGTCAAATGGGGCGACGTGCGGGTGGCCAGCGTGGACGGCAGGATGTTCGCCACCTTTCACCGCGAGGTGGTGGCGTACAAGGTGGCGCCGGACGACTTCCTCGCTCTCAGCGGCCTGCCCGGCGTGCGCCCCGCCCCCTACCTGGCGCGGGCGCGCTGGATCGCGGTGAGCGATTGTTCCGCCCTGACCATGACCGACCTCAAGGCAGGGCTGGCCACGTCGTGGAAACTGGTGGTGCAAAAGCTGCCGCGCGCGCGCCGCGCCTTTTATTCCCGTCCCAGTTCAGAAGCAGAACGCGAAGGCGAGTGAGCAGCGACGAGACAGTACATTGAGTACGGCGAGTGCTCGCTGAGCGAATCTCTGCGTGCCAATCCATCGCTGAGCAAATCTAAAGATTTGCACGCAGTGATTGGCCCAGCGATAGATTCGCACGCAGTCCGCGCCGCGATGCCGACAAAGTGATACGAATGAAATGGAATGGGAATAACGGACTGTAAATGACCTACCTCTACCTCAAGGCCTTCCACATCTTCTTCGTGGTGGCGTGGTTCGCCGGCTTGTTCTACCTGCCGCGCATCTTCGTCAACCTAGCGATGGCCGAGCACCCGGCCGAGTACGACCGGCTGCTGCTGATGATGCACAAGCTGTACCGCTTCATGACCCCGCTCGGCGTGCTGGCGCTGGCGCTGGGCCTGTGGCTGATGTTCGGCTACGGCGTCAGCGGCGGCTGGCTGCACGCCAAGCTGGCGCTGGTGGCCGGGCTGGTGCTCTACCACGGCGTCTGCGGCCGCTTCTGCCAGGCCTTCGCGGCGCGCCGCAACACGCGCAGCCACACCTGGTTCCGCGTCTTCAACGAACTGCCGGTGCTGGTGTTGCTGGCGGTGGTGATACTGGTGGTGGTCAAGCCCTTCTGAGAGTCCATCCCATTAGGCGGCTGCGCCTTCGCATCTTGAGCGCCGGCAGTACTGCGTGCGAATCTTTGATTCGCTCAGCGATCAGGAATCCTCATGGACTCCGTGCCCATTCCGGTTCCTGTGCGCTGGCGGCACTCAACCTGCCTTGGCTCGCTCGCCTACTGGGATAGACTCCGGCCCCTCGATAGAGCGTGGGGTAGGATGGGTGAAGCGTAGCGCAGCCCATCGCAGCGAACCGGACCCTGCCGAACAGGGACGAGGCCTGCCAGCCTGCGGCGCCCTGTGTATTTATTGATCTAGGAAACGATATGGCAATGGAAATCGAGCGGCGCTTTCGCGTCGCCAACGACGGCTGGCGCGGGCTGGCCGAGGGCGTGCGCTACCGTCAGGGCTACCTGTCGGTGGAGAAGGAACGCACGGTGCGCGTGCGCGTGGTGGGCGAACAGGCCTGGCTCACGCTGAAGGGCCACGTCACCGACGTGTCGCGCCACGAGTTCGAGTACGCCATCCCGCTCGCCGACGCCCAGACCATCCTCGACAGCATGTGCCCGATGGTGGTCGACAAGCTGCGCTACCGCATCGAACACGGCGGCTTCGTCTGGGAAGTCGACGAATTCTTCGGCGAAAACGCCGGCCTGGTGATGGCCGAGATCGAGCTGCCGGCGGAAGACACGCCGTTCGCCAAGCCGGCGTGGCTGGGTGAGGAAGTCACCCACGACGGGCGCTACACCAACGCGCACCTGTCGAAGAACCCGTACACCCGTTGGCCGAAGGCGTGAGCGTCTATTTCCTCGCGCGGCTTGGGTTCGCCCGCCCGCTGCACTAGACTCTGGTGCTTCGGCCAATCTCTGCATAGTCAGTTTTCATCAGGAAACCATCATGTCCCGCAATCTCGAACTGTTTGAACGTGGCAAGCAAGTGATCCCCGGCGGCGTCAACTCGCCGGTGCGTGCCTTTGGCCAGGTCGGCGGCACGCCGCGTTTCGTCAAGCGCGCCGAAGGCGCCTATTTCTGGGACGCCGACGACAAGCAGTACCTCGACTACGTCGGCTCCTGGGGCCCGGCCATCCTCGGCCACGCCCATCCGGAAGTGGTCAAGGCGGTGCAGGACGCCGCCGTCGGCGGCCTGTCGTTCGGCGCGCCGACCGAGGGCGAAGTCGAGATTGCCGAGGAAATCTGCAAGCTGCTGCCGTCCGTCGAGCAGCTGCGCCTGGTGAGCTCCGGCACCGAGGCCACCATGAGCGCGATCCGCCTGGCGCGCGGCTTCACCGGGCGCGACCTGATCGTGAAGTTCGAGGGCTGCTACCACGGCCATTCCGACAGCCTGCTGGTGAAGGCCGGCTCCGGCCTGCTGACCTTCGGCAACCCGTCCTCCGGCGGCGTGCCGGCCGACTGCACCAAGCACACCCTGGTGCTGCAGTACAACGACGTGGCGCAGCTCGCCGAGACCTTCAAGGAAGTCGGCGACCAGATCGCCTGCGTCATTCTCGAGCCGATCGCCGGCAACATGAACCTGATCAAGCCGTCCGCCGAGTTCGTGCAGGCCTTGCGCGCGCTGACCGAACAGCACGGCGCGCTGCTGATCTACGACGAGGTGATGACCGGCTTCCGCGTGGCGCTGAACTGCGCCCAGGGCCTGCACGGCATCACCCCGGACCTGACCACGCTGGGCAAGGTGGTGGGCGGCGGCATGCCGCTGGCGGCGTTCGGCGGCCGCGCCGACGTCATGGCCAAGATCGCGCCGCTGGGTAACGTCTACCAGGCCGGCACGCTGTCCGGTAACCCGCTGGCGGTGGCGGCCGGGCTGACCACGCTCAAGCTGATCCAGCAGCCGGGCTTCCACGACACGCTCTCCGCGCGCAGCGCCAAGCTGGCGGCGGGTCTGGCCGACGCCGCGCGCGACGCCGGCGTGGCGATGAGCACCGACAGCGTCGGCGGCATGTTCGGCTTCTACTTCAGCGACACCGTGCCGACCAGCTACGCCGAGGCCACGCGTTGCGACATCGCCCGCTTCAAGGCCTTCTTCCACGCCATGCTGGACGAAGGCATCTATCTGGCGCCGTCCGCCTACGAGGCCGGTTTCGTGTCGATCGCTCATAGCGACGCGCTGATCGACGACACCATCGCCGCCGCGCGCCGCGCCCTGGCGCGGCTGTAGTTCCACTTCGCCTTAGAACCGGTAACGTTGTCAGCGGCGTTGCGCGGGCTGCGGGCGAATCTCTCGCTGGCCAATTACTGCGTGCAAATCCTTGATTTGCTTAGCGATAGATTGGCACGCGGAGATTCGCCCGGCGAGCGCTTGCCGTCCTCTGTGCAAGGGCTGCGGCCCCGCTTACTGGCTTTCGCCTTAGCCTCGCAGACGCTCGCCTTGCCAGGCTGCGTTTTCTCGGTCCTAATGCTTTTGGGAATACCTTCCTTTTAGAACAGCTTGGCCGTCGCCCCCGTACCGGGTCTTCGGCCAACCCTGTCGTTTCGCCGTTCTGCCCCACCGACCATGACCGACTCGTTTTCTCACCACATCGAGCCCGCGCTCACCCCTGCCCACCAGGCGCTGCTGGCCGTGCTGGCGCTGCTGCCCGGCGGCGAGACCAAGGCCAACCTGCTGACCCTGCTGCACCGCGCCGAAGTACGCGACGCCCACGGCAAGGAGCTCGACAGCGTGCGCCTCGGCACCCTGCTGGCCGAGCTGGAGAACCGGCAGTGGATCGTGCGCACCCCCGGCCTGCCCTACCGCCTGGTGCCGGCGGCGCGCAACGCCGCCTTGCTGCCCTTGCTGCAGGACCGGCGCGAACTGGCGCGCTGGAGCAAGCGGCTGCCGGAGCACCTCGGCAGCCGCCAGGCGAACTGGGGCGCCGCGGACCCGGCGCAGTGCCAGCTGCAGCTGTGGCTCGCCGTGCTCGCGGGCCAGGCCAGGCCGGCGCAGCGCTGGCTCGCGCAGTTGCACGAGCTGCAGCAACGCAGCGGGCAGACGCCGCCGGCGCCGGCCAAGCGGCTGTTCGCCGACGCCGCCGGGCGCGCCCTGTTCGACGGCCTGGCCGACGACGTGCAGGTGACGCTGCTGCTCGACTACCTGCCGGAGGCCTGCTGGCGCTTCGACGGCTTCCGTCACGGCTACGACTACGCGCTGTCGCGCTGGGACAGCGGCTACAGCGAGTGGGACGAATTGGCCGAATGGCTGCTGCGCCAGGCGCTGTGGCGCGGCGATGGCGAGCGCGTGGCGCTGTTCGGCCGCCTCGGCAACAGCCTCGGCGGCGCCCTCAGCGCGCTGCTGCTGCAGGGCAGCTACGGCGCGGCGCTGGCGCATCTCGACGCCTGGCGCGACGAGCGCAAGGCCGAGACCCGGCAACGCAAGCTCGACCTGCCGGCCGAACTGCACGCGCTCTACTGCCTGGCCCTGCTCGGTGCCGCCGATCCGGCGCGCCAAGCCGAGCTGAAGCAGGCGATCCAGCACGGCATCAAGCACAACCTCGGCCAGAGCTACGGCCTGCTGCAGCACCTGGTGGCGCTGCAGGAAGGCGTGGCGGTGCCGGCCTACCTCGGCCTGCCCGAGCAGATCCACCTGGCCGGGCTGGACGGGCTGATGCTGGCGCTGGCGCTCTACTGGCTCGACGCCCGCCAGGCCACCTCAACGGCGTGGCAAGCCACGCTGCACGCCTTCCGCGAGCGCATGCAGCAGGAAGGCTACCAGCGCGTGGTCGAGGAACTGGAGGCGCTGCTGGAACGGCAATTCGGCGAGCCCCGCAGCACGCCGGACTGGCACAGCCGGCACGGTGCGCGTCCGCTGCTCGAGCTCTACCAGCGCCGCGAGGCCTGGCAGCACGCGCTCACCGCGCTCTCCTCGCTGGCCCCCGGCAAGGCCGCCGAGGCGCGCCAGGCGGCGCCGAATCCGACCCGGCTCGCCTGGTTCGTCAGCGCCGGCCGCCACGGCGTGCTGCTCGAACCGCGCGAGCAGAAGCTTGGCGCCAAGGGGCAGTGGAGCAAGGGCCGCGCGGTGGCGCTCAAGCGCCTGCTGGACGAGGCCGACAGCGCCGACTACCTGCTGGAGCAGGACCGCAACGTTATGCGCCACATCCAGCGCAGTTACGACGGCTACTACGGTGGCTCCAGCTACGAGCTCGACGGCGAAAAGGCGCTGCCGGCGCTGGTCGGTCATCCGGCGCTGTTCTGGGCCGACGCCCCCGACGTGCGCATCGACGTCGCCGCCGGCCAGGTGGCGCTGCAGCTCAAGGAAAGCGGCGCCCACATCCAGCTCAAGCTGACGCCGGCGCGGGTCGGCGCCGACAGCGAGGTGGTGTGGGAAAAGGACACGCCGACGCGGCTGGTGGTCTACCCGGTGAGCAAGGAAATCCGCCAGATCGCCGCCATCGTCGGCAAGGAACTGACCGTGCCGCTGGCGGCCAAGGCGCAGCTGATGGAGGCCATCACCAGCATCGCGCCCTTGGTGCCGATCCACTCCGACCTGCCCGAGCTGGCGGCGCACATCGACACCGTGCCGGCCGACGCCCGGCTCTACGCCCACCTCCTGCCGCTCGAGCAGGGCCTGCGCCTGCAGCTGCTGATGCGCCCGCTGCCGGGCGGCGCCTGGTGCAAGCCCGGCCAGGGGCTGGAAAACCTGGTGGGCGAGGTGGACGGCAAGGCGTTGCAGACGCGGCGCGATCTGAAGCAGGAAAAGCAGGCGCTGCAGGCGGTGCTGGACGCCTGCCCGGCGCTCGCCCAGGCCGACGGCGACGGCCAGGAATGGCAGCTCGCCGAGCCGCAGGCGGCGCTGGAAGTGCTGTCCGAACTGCAGGCGGTCGACCCGGCCACGCTGGAATGCGTCTGGCCCGAGGGCGAGCGCATGCGCATCAAGGCGCGGCGCGGCCTGGCGCAGATGAAGTTCGGCCTGCAAAAGCAGGGCGACTGGTTCGTGCTGTCCGGCGATCTCGAACTCGACGACGGCCGCGTGCTGCAGCTGCGCCAGCTGCTGGAACTGTTGCAGGCCAATCCCGGGCGCTTCCTCAAGCTGGGCGAGCAGGACTGGCTGGCGCTCACCGACGCCATGCGTCGCCGCCTCGACGAGCTGGCGCTGGTGGCCGACCACGTCGGCAAGGACGGCGCCATCCGCCTCTCCGCGCTGACCGCGCCGCTGCTGGCCGAGCTGGAACAGGAAGCCGGCCAGTTCGAGGCCGACGCCGCCTGGCGCGAGCAGCTCGCCGCGTTGGCCAGCCTCGGCGACTACCAGCCCACGCCGCCTTCCACGCTGCAGGCCGAGCTGCGCGACTACCAGCTGGAAGGCTACGCCTGGCTGGCGCGTCTGGCGCGCTGGGGCGTGGGCGCCTGCCTTGCCGACGACATGGGGCTCGGCAAGACGGTGCAGACCCTGGCGCTGCTGCTGGAACGCGCCCCGGCCGGGCCGCAGCTGGTGGTGGCGCCGACCTCGGTGGCGCTCAACTGGTTGGCCGAAGCCGCGCGCTTCGCGCCGACCCTGAAGGTGCGTTCCTACCAGCAGCAGCGCGCGCTCGACACGCTGGCGCCGTTCGACCTGGTGGTGGTGAGCTACGGCCTGTTGCAGCAGGATGCCGACGCCTTCGCCGCGGTGCCGTGGACCAGCGTGGTGCTGGACGAGGCGCAGGCGATCAAGAACGCCGGCACCAAGCGCGCCCAGGCGGTGCTTGGCCTGCAGGCCGGCTTCAAGCTCGCCGCCAGCGGCACGCCGGTGGAAAACCACCTGGGCGAGCTGTGGAGCCTGTTCCGTTTCCTCAACCCCGGCCTGTTGGGCAGCCAGGAACGCTTCAACCAGCGCTTCGCCGTCCCGGTCGAGCGCGGCGACAAGAACGCGCGCAAGGCGCTCAAGACGCTGATCCAGCCCTTCATCCTGCGCCGCACCAAGAGCCAGGTGCTGGACGAGCTGCCGCCGCGCACCGAGATCACCTTCAAGGTGGCGCTGTCCGGCGACGAGCTGCATCTCTACGAAGCGCTGCGCCAGCAGGCGGTGGACAAGCTCGACGCGCTGGGCGAGGAGGACAACAAGCCGCTCAAGGTGCTGGCCGAAATCACCCGGCTGCGCCGCTTCTGCTGCCACCCGCGCCTGGCGCTGCCGGACAGCGAGCTCGCCGGCAGCAAGCTCAAGGCGTTCGCCGAGATTGCCGACGAGCTGCTCGACAACCGTCACAAGGCGCTGGTGTTCAGCCAGTTCGTCGATCACCTCGCCATCGTGCGCGCCTGGCTCGACGAGCGCGGCATCGCCTACCAGTACCTCGACGGCTCCACCCCGGCGCGGGAGCGCAAGGCGCGCGTCGACGCCTTCCAGGCCGGCCAGGGCGACCTGTTCCTGATCAGCCTCAAGGCCGGCGGCACCGGCCTCAACCTCACCGCCGCCGACTACGTCATCCACCTCGACCCGTGGTGGAACCCGGCGGTGGAAGACCAGGCCTCGGACCGCGCCCACCGCATGGGCCAGCAGCGCCCGGTCACCGTCTACCGGCTGGTGGCCGAGCACACCATCGAGGAACAGATCGTGGCGCTGCACGCCGCCAAGCGCGACCTGGCCGACAGCCTGCTGGAAGGCGGCGAATTGAGCGCCAAGCTCGACGCCGGCGCGCTGCTGCAACTGCTCAAGGGGGGCTGAGCGCGCTTCGCCGGAGGGGGACCAGGCGCCCCTCCGCGGGAGGCGCCTGGCATCGGCCAGGGTGCGCGTCCTCCTTGCCGCGCGGTTTTTTGCTGCCAAACCGCGGCGACTTTTCCTATTCTTTCAGCATCAGTAGCATGCCCCGACACGGCGATGGCTAGCCTCGCAGCCCGACACCGCGACTAGCCGGCGTCGGCACGTTCACCCCCCTGTTCTCGCGCTGGGAAACCGTCATGCTCCGTTTCGACCTGCGCCGCCTGATCCTGCTGTTGGCCCTGACCGCGGTGTTGCTCGCCGTGATCAACGGCTTTTACTCCGGTTATCAGGTGCAGCGCGACATCCTGATCCGCAACACGCTCGAAGCGCACCGGGTCTACGCCGCCAAGGTGGCCTACAACACCGAGGTCTTTCTGCGCGCCACCCAGCAGAACCTGCGCGTCAACGCCGAGCGGCTGGTCGAGCACATGGACGACCCCGCCGCGCTGCAACGCGAGCTCGACCTGCAGCAGCGCTCCTCCGACAGCTTCAACAACCTGGTGGTGTTCGACGAACGCGGCGTGGTGCGCGCCGCCACCGCCCTGCCCCAGCTCGTCGGCCGGCGCCCGGAGAGTCCCGGCGCGCACGAGGCCCTGGCCAGGCAGAGCCCGCTGATCTCCGAACCCTACCGGGCCGTCACCGGGCAATTGGTGGTGATGATCTCGCAACCGCTGTTCGACCGTGCCCGCCGCTACCGTGGCTACGTCGGCGGCTCGATTCGGCTGCGTGAGAAGAACATCCTGCACGGCCTGCTGGGCGAGCACTACTACCGCGACGGCTCCTACCTCTACGTGGTGGACGGCAAGGGACGGCTGATCTTCCACCGTGACCCCGCCCGCATCATGCAGGACGCCTCGCGCAACCCGGTGGTGGCGGCCGTGATGCGCGGCCAGAGCGGTGCCCGACCGGTGACCAACACCCAGGGCGTGGCGATGCTCGCCGGCTACGCCTACGTGCCGAGCGCGCACTGGGGCGTGGTGTCGCAGCGCCCCAGGGCGCAGGCGCTGGCCGAGCTCGACCAGCTCATGCTGACCATGGCCAAGTACGCCGCGCCGCTGCTGCTGATCATCATCGTGGTGGTGTGGTGGCTGTCGCTGCAGATCGCGCGGCCGCTGCGGCAACTGGCGCGCGAGGCCGCCGCCATGGACAGCCACGGCGCCACGCCGCGCATCGAGGCGGTGCGCTCGTGGTACTTCGAGGCGCAGCAGCTGAAACAGGCGCTGCTGGTGGGGATGCGCGCCATGCAGCAGCAGCTCAACCGCTTCCGCCAGGAATCGAATACCGATGCCCTCACCGGCCTTGGCAACCGGCGCGAACTGGACAGCGTGCTGGACGACTGGAAATACAGCCGCCAGCCGTTCGCGGTGCTGATGATCGACATCGACTTCTTCAAGTCGGTCAACGACAGCTACGGCCACGATACCGGCGACCAGGTGCTCACCGCGCTGGCGCAGCTGATGCGCGACAGCGCGCGCGAGGGCGACGTGGTGTGCCGCATGGGCGGCGAGGAATTCGTCATGCTGCTACCGGGGGCCGACGCCATCGGCGCGGAACGCGTGGCCGAACGCCTGTGCGCCCGCGTCGAAGCGTACCGCGTGCCCGGCCTGCCGGCCTTAACGGTGTCGATCGGCGTGGCCGCCGGCATCGCCGACGAAACCCCGGAGGCGCTGCTGCGGGAAGCCGACGACGCGCTCTACCAGGCCAAGCAGCAGGGCCGCAACCGCGTGGTGCTGGCCGCCGTGTGACGCCGCTGCGGGCTTCGGCCAACCTCGAGCGTGGCCGCGTGCCCGAAGCGGCCGCCGCCACCGTGCCGGCAAGCGCTGGCGGCTTGGCTATGATCCAGTCAGGGGACGGCCCGCCCCTGGGCCGTCCGGGCCGCTCACGGGAGCACGCCGATGCCGATCCACAACCTGCTCAACGACCTCCCCGCCGCCGGCGCCGAGGAAGTGTTCCACACCCTGCTGCGCCAGCCCGGCGTCAAGATCGAACGCATCGTCTCGTTCGGCCAGGCCAGCCCGCCCGGCTACTGGTTCGATCAGCCCGATGGCGAATGGGTGCTGCTGCTCGCCGGCGAGGCCAAGCTGCTGTTCGAGGACGAAGGCGCGCCGCGCGACCTGCGCCCGGGCGATTGGCTCGACATCGCCCCGCACCGCCGCCACCGCGTCGACTGGACCGACCCCGAGCAGCCCACGGTCTGGCTGGCGGTGCATTATTCCCATTTGCCTTAGCCGTAATGGCTTCGTCGGCGGCGTTGCGCCGCTAGCGCTGGGCAAATCCCTGCGTGCCGGTCTTTCGCTTGGCTCAGCGATGGATTGGCACGCAGAGACCCGCTCAGCGAGCGCTTGCCGTGCTCCCTGAACGGTCAGCGGCCCTGCTCACGGACCTTCGCGTCGTGGTTGCGAAGGCGTCTGGTAATGGCTAGACGGAGCCTGCCAGCGCGTCCAGCACCGCCGCGTCGAGCGCCTGCGGATGGGCGGTGACGCGCAGCAGATGCTTCATCGCCGCATGCGGCGGACGATGCACCGCCACGCCGTCGGCCAGCAGCGCGCGCTGGATGCGCTCCGCCACGGCGGCGTCCGGGTAGGCGATGGCGACGAAGTTGGTGCGGCTGGGCAGCACGGTCAGGCCGCGCTCGCGCAGCGCTTCGGCCAACCTGGCCCGCAGCGCCAGCGTGTCGGCGATCAGCCGGCGCGCGTAGTCCGGCTCGTCCAGCACCGCCTGCGCCGCCGCCTGGGCGACCGCCGACAGCGCGTACTGCGGGCGGATCTGGTCGGCCTTGGCGACGATCTCGGCGGCGGCGATGGCGTAGCCCACGCGCAGCCCGGCCAGCGCGTAGGCCTTGGACAGCGTGCGCAGCCGCACCGTGTTCGGCAGCACCCCGGCCGGCGGCGCGTCGTCCTCGTCCACGCAGAAGTCGACGTAGGCTTCGTCCAGCAGCAGCACGCAGTCCGCCGGCAGCGCCGCGCGCAGCCGCGCGAGGGCGTCGGCGCGGTGGTAGTGGCCGCTCGGGTTGTCTGGGTTGGCGAGGTAGACCAGCGCCGCCCGGTGCCGCTGGGCGGCCTCGGCCAGCGCCGCCAGATCGGGCGCCAGCAGACCGTCGCCGCGGGCGTAGTCGACCTCGACCACCTGCGCGCCGACGCCCTCGGCGAAGTAGCGCAAGGTCGGGTACGTCCCCGCCGTGCTCACCACGGTGTCGCCGACGTTGCAGAACAGGCGCAGCGTCAGCAGGATCAGGCTGTCGGCGCCGGTGTCGAACAGCACCTCGTCTGCCGTCACGCCGTTGAGCGCCGCGGCGCGCGCGCGCAGCGCGTGGGCGTAGGGATCGGGGTAGAGCCGTGCCAGCTCGGCCCCGGCGGCGCCGAGCAACTGCAGCAGCGGCGACGTCGGTTGCGGCACGCTCTCGTTGGAGCCGATGCGTGCTCGGATCGGGTGGCCGAGCGCCGCTTCCAGCTTCACGATGCCGGGAAACGGATTGACGATGGGGTGATGCGCGAGATGGCGGGCAAAACGGGTCATGGGGTCACTCCACAAACGCAGTGCGGATCATTCTAGGCCATGGCGGCGGCAGGGTCCGCTACCGTGCCTGCTGACCCGATGAAAAATGCCCCGGCAGGCGGGGCATGGCAGTGGGCCGGGGTCACGGTGCCGAGGCATCGTGGTGCCGGTGTTTCGCCGGCGCGTCTTTAGGTAGATAGAGCGGGCCCTTGTAGCCGCAGGCCGTGACGATAAGGCACAAGGCCACGAGGGAGATCATGGTTCGCATGGAGGCGGGTCCGATGTGGCAAAATTACGATACTAGCAAAGCGCGCCGTGCCGATACATAGCGCCCGTTTCTTCCGGCGGTCCTCCCCGCGCAGCCTATCCGGGCTGTCCTGGCCCGTCCGCCTGGCGAAACCGGCATACGGCGGCGCGCCGACCCAACTGGACAAGACGACATGACCGACAGCGAATTCCTCATCCTGACCGACGGCATCTTCGCCCGCATCGAGAACGCCATCGACGACGCCGGCCTCGACGCCGACTTCCTCACCAACGGCAACGTGCTGGAAATCGAGTTCGACAGCGGCGCCAAGATCGTGGTCAACCGCCACAGTAGCAACCATGAACTGTGGATCGCCGCCAAGAGCGGGGGCTACCACTTCGCCCTGAGCGACGGTCAGTGGCTTGCCGCGCGCGACGGCGCCGAATTCTTCGCCACCCTGTCGCAGGCCATACGCGAAGCCTCCGGCCAGGATTTCGAGCTCGCCGAATGATGGACACGGCGGCGCTGGCGCTGGCCGGGCTGGCCGTCTCGGCCTTCCTCTCCGCCACGCTGCTGCCCGGCAATTCCGAGCTCGCGCTCACCGCCTTCCTCTACAAGTGGCCCGACTGGTTGTGGCCGGCCCTGCTGTTGGCGACGCTGGCCAACAGCGCCGGCAGCGCCAGCAGCCTGTGGCTGGGGCGGCTCGCGCCGAGGAAGGAGCTGTCGCCCAGGATCGCGCGCTGGTTCGAGCGCTTCGGCCCGGCTACCCTGCTCTTGGCCTGGGTGCCGCTGATCGGCGACGCGCTGCCGCTGGCGGCGGGCTGGCTGCGCCTGCCGCTGCTGCCGAGCGTGCTGTGGCTGACCGCCGGCAAGGGGCTGCGCTACGCCGCCATCGCGCTGACGCTGCAGGTGCTGACACGCTGACCGCTGACGTCGCTTGGTTCGGAAATCCGTTCCGGCGCCGGCAATCCTGTTCGGTTTTCCGAACAAAATGCCGCGTTACCCACCCCGCCACGGCACCGGGACGGTCCGCCCGGGTGCGGGCAGGGTGGCAAAATCGGCGTGGCGATAGAAAATTTTTCTATGGGTATTTTGATGTCGATTGATTTTCATGTCGTTTTGCCACGCCAGTGAGACAAAAAAGCTACACCGGCCACTCTTTTTTTCGCCATCCGTCATGGATCGGATGAGCGCTTCATGACGAAAGCCCATGACAAAACACATACCCCGTAAACGCTTCGGCCAGAACTTCCTGCAGGACGCCAGCGTGATCGCAAGCATCGTGCACGCGGTCAACCCGCAGCCCGGCGACATCGTGGTCGAGATCGGCCCGGGCCTTGGCGCGCTGACCCGCCCGCTCTTGGCGCGTCTGCCGCACCTGCACGTGGTCGAGATCGACCGCGACATCATCAGCCGGCTGAAAAGCGAGTTCCCGCCCGAGCGCCTCACCATCCACGAAGGCGACGCGCTGGCCTTCGATTTTTCCAGCATCGGCACGCGTTTCAAGCTCATCGGCAACCTGCCCTACAACATCTCCACGCCGCTGCTGTTCCACCTGGCGAGTTACGGCGACCGCGTGGTCGACATGCACTTCATGTTGCAGAAGGAAGTCATCGAGCGCATGGTGGCCGAACCGTCCACCGCCGATTACGGCCGGCTCACGGTGATGCTGCAGTATCGCTTTGAAATGGAACAGATTCTGCATGTGCCGCCGGGCGCCTTCTGGCCGCCGCCCAAGGTGGAATCGGCCGTGGTGCGCATGATCCCGGCGCCCGGCCGCTGCGGCGTGGCGACCGACGAAGCCGAGCTCGAGGCCCTGGTCACCCTGGCCTTCTCGCAGCGCCGCAAGACGCTGCGCAATAACCTCAAGGGCGTACTGGACGAGGCGGACTTCGCCGCGCTCGGCATCGACTCGGGGTTGCGCCCGGAGAACCTGGCGGTGGAGCAATATGTGGCCATGGCCAACCTGCTGAGCAGCCGGCGCTGACCCCGGCCCTTGCTGCGTTGCAGCTTGCGCCGGTCGCGGCCTGCCCCGAAAATCGTGGCGCGGCACGCCGACCTGCTGCCGGCAGGCAAAGGTAACGCCTTGAAACATAAATGAAAATCAGTAAACAGAAAGAGCGGTAACGATGATCCGATTCATGAACGTGCACAAGTGGTTCAAGGACCTGCATGTCCTCAACGACGTCAGCCTGAACGTCGCGGCCGGCGAGGTGGTGGTGGTGTGCGGCCCGTCCGGCTCGGGCAAGTCCACGCTGATTCGCACCGTCAACCAGCTCGAATCGATCAACTCCGGCGAGATCTGGGTGGACGGCAAGAACGTGGTCGACCCCAAGACCGATCTCAACGCCCTGCGCGCCGAAGTGGGCTTCGTGTTCCAGCACTTCAACCTCTACCCGCACCTGTCTGTACTTGACAACATCACATTGTCACCTCTAATGGTTAAGAAGATGGAACGGGCGGCTGCCGAGAAGCTGGCATTGCAATTGCTAGAACGCGTGGGACTGGCCCACAAGAAAGACGCCTTCCCGGCACAGCTTTCCGGTGGGCAGCAGCAGCGTGTGGCTATTGCCCGCGGCCTGGCCATGCAACCTCAGGTAATGCTGTTCGACGAGCCCACGTCGGCGCTGGATCCGGAAATGATCGGTGAAGTGCTGCGCGTGATGAAAGACCTGGCGGAATCGGGCATGACCATGATGGTGGTGACCCATGAAATGGGCTTCGCTCGCGAAGTGGCCGACCGGGTGGTGTTTGTCGATCATGGCCAGATCATCGAAGAAGCCCAGCCTGAGGAGTTTTTCATGAACCCCCAGCACGATCGGGCCAAGCAGTTCCTGCGCCAGTTGCTGACGCCGATGCAATAAGCCGGCGAAGCAGGCAACGGGGGCGGGGCACGCTGTCAGCACAGCGACCCCCGAATAACGGGGGCGCCGAGATCAATAGAACAGGAGAAACTTGCATGCGCTTTACCACTCGACTCATCTGCACCGCCACCGTTGGCGCCCTGCTCGCTGCTCCGGCCATGTCCGCCGAGCTGACCGGCACCCTGAAAAAGATCAAGGACTCCGGGACCATCGTCATCGGTCACCGTGATGCCTCCATTCCCTTTTCCTACCTCGACAACAACCAGCAGCCGATCGGCTACTCGATGGACATCGCCAACAAGGTGGTCGAAGCCGTCAAGAAAGACCTGAAGATGCCGGGCCTGAAGGTCCAGTACAACCTGGTGACCTCGCAGACGCGCATTCCGCTGGTCCAGAACGGCACCGTCGACATCGAATGCGGTTCCACCACCAACAACCTGGAGCGGCAGAAGCAGGTCGACTTCTCGGTCGGCATCTTCGAGATCGGCACCCGTCTGCTCACCAAGAAAACGTCTGGCATCAAGGATTTCCCTGACCTCAAGGGCAAGAACGTGGTGACCACCGCCGGCACCACCTCCGAGCGCCTGATCAAGTCCATGAACGCCGAGAAGCAGATGGGCATGAACATCATCTCGGCCAAGGACCACGGCGAATCGTTCCTGATGGCCGAATCCGGCCGTGCCGTCGCCTTCATGATGGACGACGTGTTGCTGTACGGCGAAATGGTGAAAGCCAGGAACCCGGCCGAGTGGGTGGTGACCGGCAAGCCGCAGTCGTTCGAAATCTACGGCTGCATGATGCGCAAGGGCGACCCGGCCTTCAAGAAAGTCGTCGACGACGCCATCAAGGCCACCTACAAGTCCGGCGAGATCAACAAGATCTACGCCAAGTGGTTCACCAGCCCGGTTCCGCCGAAAAACCTCAACCTGAATTTCCCGATGTCGGCCGAACTCAAGGCTCTGATTAAGAACCCGACCGACAAGTCTGCCGAGCAGATGTAATCCTGACGGGCGACTCGAGCCTGTCGTGACCCTGTTCCCGGCGCGGACCGGCGGCATTGCCGCCGCCACGCGCCGGCTCGCAGCGCCAGCCCGCCGCCTGTGGCGGGACGATTCACAGCCAATCCCGCATTGGTCGTGAGGGGTGCTGCTGCCCGCGCCATACCCTCCTCCCGGTATGGCTGACGAACAGGAACATGCCAGGCTCCGGGGGGAGGTCGTCTCCCCCTTTTTGTTTGGAGATTGGGTATGAATTACAACTGGGACTGGAACGTCTTCTTCAAGTCCACTGGCATCGGCACGGAAATCTACCTCGACTGGTTCATTTCCGGTCTGGGCTGGACCATCGCCGTGGCGCTGGCCGGCTGGATCATCGCGCTGATCCTGGGGTCGGTATTGGGCGTGATGCGCACGCTCCCCAACAAGACCGCCTCGGGCATTGCCACCGCTTACGTCGAACTGTTCCGCAACGTGCCGCTGCTGGTGCAGCTGTTCGTCTGGTACTTTCTGGTGCCCGACCTGCTGCCGGAACGCGCGCAGATCTGGTTCAAGCAGGACCTGAGCCCGGCGACCTCGGCTTACCTGTCGGTGGTGGTCTGCCTCGGCCTGTTTACCGCGGCGCGAGTGTGCGAACAGGTGCGCACCGGCGTCCAGGCGCTGCCCAAGGGGCAGAACTACGCCGCCATGGCGATGGGTTTCCAGCAGGCGCAGATCTACCGCTATGTGCTGCTGCCGCAGGCTTTCCGCATCATCATCCCGCCGCTCACCAGCGAGTTCCTGAACATCTTCAAGAACTCCTCGGTGGCCTCGCTGATCGGCCTGATGGAACTCTTGGCGCAGACCAAGCAGACCGCCGAGTTTTCGGCCAACCTGTTTGAAGCGTTCACGCTCGCCACGGTGATCTACTTCGTGCTCAACATGAGCCTGATGAAGTTCATGGGCTGGGTGGAAACCCGTCTGCGGGTGCCGGGCATGATGGGAGGTGCCAAATGATGGGTTTCGATTTCAGCCAGATCGGCCCGGCCCTGCCCGGCCTGATCGACGGCATGGCGCTGACGCTCAAGCTGCTGCTCCTGGCAGTAAGCGGCGGCGTGGCGTTGGGGACGGTGCTGGCGCTGATGCGCCTGTCCAGTAACCGCCTGCTGTCCGGTGCCTCCAAGTTCTACGTCAATTATTTCCGCTCGATTCCGCTGCTGCTGGTGATCACTTGGTTCTACTTCGTGGTGCCGCTGATCTTCAAGTGGATTTCCGGCGAGTTCGTCGCGGTCGGCGCCTTCACCTCCTGCCTGGTGGCCTTCATGATGTTCGAAGCGGCCTACTATGCTGAGATTGTGCGTGCCGGCGTCCAGTCCATTTCCAAGGGCCAGCTCAATGCCGCCTACGCGCTGGGCATGACCTACGGCCAGGCAATGCGGCTGATCATCCTGCCGCAGGCCTTCCGCAAGATGATGCCGCTGCTGCTGCAGCAGTCCATCATCCTGTTCCAGGACACCTCGCTGGTGTACGCCGTGGGCCTGATGGACTTCCTCAACACTGCCCGCTCCAAGGGGGACATCGTCGGTCAGCCGAATGAGTTCCTGATCCTGGCCGGGGTGGTTTATTTTGTTATCAGTTTCGGCGCCTCCACCGTGGTGAAGCGTCTGCAAAAGAGGTTGGCAGTATGAGCGCGATGATTACTCTCAAGAACGTCAGCAAATGGTACGGTGACTTCCAGGTGCTCACCGATTGCTCGACCGCCGTGGAAAAGGGCGAAGTGGTGGTGGTGTGCGGCCCGTCCGGCTCCGGCAAATCCACCCTGATCAAGACCGTCAACGCGCTGGAGCCGTTCCAGAAGGGCGAGATCATCGTCGACGGCCTGTCGGTGGGCGACCCGAAGACCGACCTGCCCAAGCTGCGCGCGCGGATCGGCATGGTGTTCCAGAACTTCGAGCTGTTCCCGCACCTGTCGATCACCGACAACCTGACCATTGCCCAGGAAAAGGTGCTGGGGCGCAGCAAGGACGAGGCGCGCCAGAAAGGCCTGCACTATCTCGATCGCGTCGGCCTCAAGGCGCACGCCGCGAAGTTTCCGGGCCAGCTCTCCGGCGGTCAGCAGCAGCGCGTGGCGATCGCCCGCGCACTGTCGATGGACCCGATCGCCATGCTGTTCGACGAACCGACCTCGGCGCTCGACCCTGAAATGGTCAACGAGGTGCTGGACGTGATGGTGGAACTGGCGCACGAGGGCATGACCATGATGTGTGTGACCCACGAGATGGGCTTCGCGCGCAAGGTGGCCAACCGCGTCATCTTCATGGACAAGGGCGCCATCGTCGAGGATTGCGCCAAGGAAGAGTTCTTCGGCGACATCAAGGCCCGCTCCGAGCGTGCCCAGCACTTCCTGTCGAAGATCCTGCAGCACTAAGCCAGCGATGCCGGCGAGCCGAACGATCTTCCGCCCGCCTTGTCTGAGCAACGCCACCGCAACCCGGTGGCGTTTTCCATATCCGCTGCCGTGGGAAAAGGCAGCCTGCAGCAGGGCCGATGCTATCCCCCGGTCTTGTCCGGGAGACGGGAGGCCGTCAGGGTGGACGATGTTTCACGTGAAACCTGTTCTGCCGGTAAGGGTGGCGCTGGCCTTCCTGTCCTCGCTCGAGCAAGCCGCCTGTCACGGCCAGCGCCGCAGCTCGCGGTACTGCGGCCCCTGCGGCGTCAGTGTGGATTCCATCAGCGACACGCGCCGCAAGACGAACGGTAAGGGAGAGATGTCCTGGGGCGGCAGCCGGTGGCGCGCCCGGCGCAGCAGCGTCACGTGCGGCACGTATGGACGCGTCTCGGTCGGGAACCCGGCCTGTGCCAGTCCTTGCTGCAAGGCGGCCACCAGTTCGCTCAGCACGAGGCATGGCTGAGAACTGCCGGCCCAGACGATGCCGTTGGGCCAGCCGCCGACGCGGTCTATCGTCCATACCGCCCCATCCAGACGCGGCAGGCTCTTCCCGATCGTCAGGAGCTCGTTCAGCCGCTCGGGAGCGACCTCGCCTAGAAAGGCCAGGGTCAGGTGCAGTCGCTCGGCGGCGACGACATGGCCACGGCTGTGTTTGGCCAATAAGTTGCCATTGGCATGCAATGACACGGAAGTCGACTTGTCCGGTATGATGGCAAAAAAGAGTCTCAAGACCCGATTCCTTTCCCCTAAACTGATCACTCGACGCTTTTCAGGGACGACACAGGTTTCTTCATGTACTCAACGCACTATCTGGGGCGGCAGCCGATTGTCGATGCCAGGGAAAACCTGGTGGGGTATGAATTGTTGTTCCGTTCCAGCCCGGTCAACGCCGCGCATGTCGTCGACGATTTCGCCGCCACCGCCACGGTGATCCGCCATGCCTTCGTCGACCTCGGCGTCGCCGAGGTGCTGGGCGACCGGCTGGGCTACATCAACGTCGACGAACAGCTGTTGATGAGCGACCTCGTCAACGTGCTGCCGCACGACACCGTGGTGCTGGAAATTCTGGAAACGGTCCGGGCGACGCCCGCCCTGCTGGTGCGGCTGGCCGAGCTGCGCCAGCGCGGCTTCCGCATGGCGATGGACGACTTGGTATCGCTGACCAGCGACAAGCGCGCCCTGCTCGATTACGTCGACATCGTCAAGATCGACCTCAGCCAGGTCGAGCTGGGCGCATTGCCGGCGCTGCTGCAAGCGCTGGAAGGTTTCCGCGGCAGCTTGCTGGCGGAAAAGGTCGACAACCCCGAGCAGTTCGAAACCTGCCGCGAGTTCGGCTTCAAATTGTTCCAGGGCTACTTCTTCGCCCATCCCACGGTGATCCACTCGCGCCAGGTGCGGCCCAAGGTGTCGGTGCTGCTGCGCTTGCTGGGGTTGATCCTGAGCGACGCCGAGACCGATGCCCTGGAGGAAGCGTTCAAGAGCGCGCCCGACATTGCGCTGATGTTGCTCCGGCTCACCTCCACCGCGGTCATGGCCGACAAGTCGGCGGTCACCTCGATCCGCCAGGCCATCCTGCTCCTGGGACGGGACAAGATCAAGCGCTGGACCCTGCTCTTGATGTTTGCCACCGCCACGCCTCAGGGCGACAAGGTTCGCCACAATCCCCTGCTCGAACTGGCGGCCATGCGCGGCCGCATCATGGAGCGGCTGGCCCAGAGCCTGCGGCCGGAGGCGCCGCAGTTGGCCGAACAGGCCTTCATGGTCGGCATCCTGTCGCTGGTCGACGCCCTGATGCTGCGCCCCAAGACCGAGCTGATTCCGCAGCTGCCGGTCGATCAGATCATCAAGGACGCCGTGCTCGATGGCCGGCACATCCTCGGCGAATGGCTCAAGGTCACCGTGTCGCTGGAAGACGAAAACACGGTACAGCCCGCCGGCTACGATGCCGAACTCCTCACCCGAATCGAAACCGAGTCGCTGGACTGGGTCAAACGCATGTGGGCGTAAGTCGGCCCGGGCCTTTACCCCGCCCGTGCCCCCTTCCTGTGGACCCGGTCACGCTCCACGTCGGCCGCTTTGCTAAGCCCGCTCCGGCGAGGTCGCCCTTCCCGGTCTGCGTTCCGTGGCCGGGAGTGGGCGGGTGTTCAGATGATGTCGAGGTGGTCAATGCCCTCGAGCAGGTCGCGATCCTTGGCGCCCTCGCCGTACAGCTTGATCTTCAGGCGCAGGTCGTTGACCGAGTCGGCATTGCGTAGCGCATCCTCGTAGCTGATCAGACCACCCTCGTAGAGATCGAACAGCGCCTGGTCGAAGGTTTGCATGCCGCTCTCGCGCGACTTGCCGATCACCTCCTTCATCGAGGCGATCTCGCCCTTGAAGATCAGGTCCGCCATCAGCGGGCTGTTGAGCATCACCTCCACTGCAGCCACCCGGCCGCGCCCGGTGGCGAGCGGAACCAGCCGCTGCGAGATGATGGCGCGCATGTTCAGCGACAGGTCCATCAGCACCTGCTGGTGACGCTCTTCTGGGAAGAAGTTCAGGATGCGGTCGAGCGCCTGGTTGGCGTTGTTGGCGTGTAGGGTGGCGAGGCAGAGGTGGCCGGTTTCGGCGAATTGCAGGCCATAGCCCATGGTCTCGCGGTCGCGGATCTCGCCCATCAGGATCACGTCCGGCGCCTGGCGCAGGGTATTCTTCAGAGCAATGTCCCAGCTGTCGGTGTCCACCCCGACCTCGCGCTGGGTCACGATCGATTTCTTGTGCGGGTGCACGTATTCGATCGGGTCCTCGATGGTGATGATGTGGTCCTGGCTGTGGCTGTTGCGCCAGTCCACCAGTGCGGCCAGCGAGGTGGACTTGCCCGAGCCGGTGCCGCCGACGAAGATCACCAGGCCGCGCTTGATCAAGGCCACGTCCTTCAGCACTTCCGGCAGGCGCAGCTGGTCGAAGGTGGGAATCTCGGTATTGATCTTGCGCAGCACCATGCCGGCCATGCCCTGCTGGATGAAGGCGCTGACGCGGAAGCGGCCGATGCCCGGCGGGCTGATGGCGAAGTTCGCCTCCATCGAGGATTCGAACTCTTCCATCTGGCGGTCGTTCATCACCGAACGCACCAGCTCCTTGGTGTGCTGCGCCGACAGTGGCTGCGGCGACACCGGGATGATCTTGCCGTCGATCTTCATGGCCGGCGGGAAGTCGGCCGAAATGAAGATGTCCGAAGCGTTCTTGCCTACGGCGTGCTTGAGCAGGTCGTGGATGAACTTCGAGGCCTGGTCTCTTTCCATGATCGTTTTCCATCGTTGCCGGCGCTGAACGCCGGTGTCAGGCCTGTCTCACGAGGCGGGTTCCCCGGCCGGTTGTTTGGCGCCGGAGTGACGGAACCACGAGGGCCCGGGAGCACAGGGAGATTCCGCGTCGCGGCGCCCATCGCGCCGGGCCAATCGTCGACTCGCTCGGCATCGGATGGGTACGGCACGCGGCCGCTCACCGGGACAAGGGGCTGCCGTCTCGTGAAAGGGGCGCTTAGAACAAATCCTTGTTGCTGGCCTTCAGCCGTGCCTCGGCCGGTGACGCGATGTTGCGGCGTACCAGTTCCTGCAGGCACTGGTCGAGCGTCTGCATGCCGTACTGCTGGCCGGTCTGGATCATCGAGTTGATCTGGGCGATCTTGTTCTCGCGGATCAGGTTGCGGATCGCCGCCGTGCCGACCATGATCTCGTGCGC
Source organism: Pseudogulbenkiania sp. NH8B (assembly GCF_000283535.1). Taxonomy (GTDB): domain Bacteria; phylum Pseudomonadota; class Gammaproteobacteria; order Burkholderiales; family Chromobacteriaceae; genus Pseudogulbenkiania; species Pseudogulbenkiania ferrooxidans. Next base: position 4,198,655 of record NC_016002.1, on the reverse strand, counting down.
CGCCACCCGTCCGCTGCCGTCCTTGGTCTTCAGCAGGGTCTGCGAGATCACCGCGCGCAGGCTCTCCGACAGCATCGAGCGCACCATCTCCTTCTCGCCGGCCGGGAATACGTCGACGATACGGTCGACGGTCTTGGCGGCCGAGCTGGTGTGCAAGGTGCCGAACACCAGGTGACCGGTTTCCGCCGCGGTCATGGCGAGGCGGATGGTTTCCAGGTCGCGCATTTCCCCCACCAGGATCACGTCCGGGTCTTCGCGCAGCGCCGAGCGCAACGCGTTGGCGAAACTGTGGGTCTGCTGCCCCAGTTCGCGCTGGTTGATCATGCAGCGCTTGCTCTGGTGCACGAATTCGATCGGGTCTTCCACGGTCAGAATGTGGGAGAATTCATTATCGTTGATATAGTCGATCATCGCCGCCAGCGTGGTGGACTTGCCGGAGCCGGTCGGTCCGGTCACCAGCACCAGGCCGCGCGGGTAGCTGGCGATCTCCTGGAAGATCTTCGGCGCCGACAGCTCCTCCAGCGTCAGCACCTTGGACGGAATCACCCGGAACACGGCACCCATGCCGCGGTTCTGCATGAAGGCGTTGACCCGGAAGCGGGCGATGCCGGGCAGCTCGAACGAGAAGTCGCACTCCATCATTTCTTCGAACGCCTTGCGCTGGAAGTCGTTCATGATGTCGTACACCTTGTCGTGCACTTCGTGGTGCTCCAGCGGCGGCAGGTTGATGCGGCGCACGTCGCCGTTGACCCGGATCATCGGCGGCAGGCCGGCCGACAGGTGCAGGTCGGACGCCTTGTTCTTGACGGTGAAGGCCAAGAGCTCGGAAATTTCCATTTATAATTCTCCCCAATTCGATACCGCTACGGCGGGCCGTCAGCGCCAGACCACCGGCATGACCTTTCCTGATTGTAAGCATAAGCGCCGGGACTTGGTATGCTGATGCAGTGGGAGTCGTCCCGACGTGGGGCGACGGCAGTGTTGCGGTTGCACCAAGGACATCATGACTTCAGCTATTTCATCCTCTCTGGACTCGGTCCGCCAGCGGCTGGCCGCGGCCGAGGCCGCCGCCGGGCGTGCATCCGGCTCGGTATGCCTGCTGGCGGTCAGCAAGACGTTTCCGGCCGACGCCATCCAGGAGGCGTACGCCGCCGGGCAGCGCGCTTTCGGCGAAAACTACGTGCAGGAGCTGCAAGCCAAGGGCGCTGTGCTGGGCGGGCTGGACATCGAGTGGCACTTCATCGGGCCGCTGCAATCCAACAAGACGCGCCCGGTGGCCGAGCTGGCGCACTGGGTGCATTCGGTGGAGCGTCTGAAAATCGCCGAACGCTTGTCGTCGCAGCGTCCCGCATCCTTGCCGCCGCTCAATGTCTGCCTGCAGGTGAACGTCTCGGGCGAGGAGAGCAAGAGCGGCTGCGAACCGCACGAGGTGCTGGCGCTAGCGCGTGCCGTCGCCGCCCTGCCGCGCCTGACCTTACGCGGCCTGATGTGCATCCCCGAGCCGACCGCCGATCAGGCACGGCTGGCGGGCCAGTTTGCGCTGTTGCGCCGGCTGCGCGACGAGATGGCGGCACAAGGCCTGGCGCTCGACACCCTGTCGATGGGGATGTCGGCCGATCTGGAGCTGGCGGTGCGGGAAGGCTCGACGCTGGTACGGGTCGGCACGGCCATTTTCGGCTCCCGGACGTATCCAGCATAATGGTTTTGCCAAATTGGCTACGATATACAATCGACAAATAGAGGACTCAGCATGCAGATCACCTTCATCGGCGGCGGCAATATGGCCTCCGCCATCATCAGCGGCCTGGCCAAGCAGGGCGGCCACCGCATCAGCGTGGTGGAGCCCAGCGCCGACAAGCGTAACCAGTTGGAGCAGGCCTACGGCGTGACCGCGCTGGAACAGCCGCCGCAACACCTGTCGGCCGACGATGTGGTGGTGCTGGCGGTCAAGCCGCAGCAGCTGAAGGACGTGTGCCTCGCCCTGGCCCCGGTGCTGGGCAATGCCCTGGTGGTGTCGATCGCCGCTGGCGTCGGTATCGCGGCGCTGGCGCGCTGGCTCGGTTCCGGGCGCATCGTGCGCGTGATGCCCAATACGCCGGCCATGGTCGGCAAGGGTGTCTCGGGGCTGTTCGCCCCGCTCGGCCTGGCCGAAGGCGATCGCAACAACGCCGCCGCCATCATGGCGGCGGTGGGCAAGGTGTTCTGGCTCGAGAACGAGAGCGGCATCGACGACATCACCGCGGTATCCGGCAGCGGCCCGGCCTACGTGTTCTACTTCATCGAGTCGATGATTGCGGCGGCGCGTGAACTCGGTTTTGACGATGCCACCGCGCGTCAGCTGGTGCTGGGCACCTTTGACGGCGCTGTCGAGCTGGCCAAGCAAAGCGATCTCGACGTGGCCACGCTGCGCGCCAACGTCACCTCCAAGGGCGGTACCACCGAGCGGGCCGTCGCTCGTTTCGAGGCAGACGGCATCAAGGCGGCGATCCAGGCCGGGATGCAGGATTGCCGGGCGCGTTCGGTGGAGTTGGGCCAGCTACTGAGCCAGGACTGAAATGATCGCCGAGACCCTGCAATTCCTGATCAAGACGCTGGCCGACCTGTTCGTGCTGGTGCTGCTGCTGCGCTTCTACCTGCAGGTGGCGCGCGCGCCGTTCAAGCACCCGTTGTCGCAGTTCGTGATGGCGGTGAGCAATTTTGCGGTGCTGCCGATGCGCAAACTGGTGCCGAGCGTGCACGGCTATGACACGGCCACGCTGCTGCTGGCGCTGCTGGTCGGCCTCTTCAGCAACGTGCTGATGCTGGCGCTCAATCCCCTGCCGTACAGTTTTGCCGCGCCGGAAACCTGGCTGGGGCTGTTGTGCCTCTCGCTGCTGGACGTGTTCCGCCAGTCGCTGTACCTTTTGATGGGGGCGGTCATCGTCCAGGCCATCCTGAGCTGGGTGAATCCGTACAATCCGCTGACACCGATCCTGGACGCGCTGACCCGGCCGTTCCTGCGGCCATTCCGCCGGGCCGTCATCGGCGGGGTGGATTTGTCGCCGCTGATCCTGTTCCTGATCATCCAGGTGATCCTGATGCTGCCGGTGCGGGCGCTGGAAAGCGTTTTTCTGATGCAACTCAAGGTCGCGTTATAGCTGTTATGGTTTGCTGTCGGGTTGAATCCCGGCATTACGGGTGTGTCCTATCCAAATCTTTAAGGAGAGAGGTATGAAAAAGACGCTGCTGGCTGCGGTCATGCTGGGCGTAGTCGCCACGCCGGCCATGGCCAACCTGCAACTTGCCCAGAAATACAATTGTCTGGCCTGTCACTCGGTGGACAAGAAGGTAGTGGGTCCGGCCTACAAGGATGTCGCCAAGAAATATGCTGGTGACAAGGGCGCCGAAGCCAAGCTGATCGCCAAGGTCAAGGCCGGTGGTTCCGGGGTGTGGGGCGCGGTGCCGATGCCGCCGAACCCGCAGGTCAGCGATGCCGACCTGAAGACCCTGGTGAAGTGGGTGCTGTCGTTGAAATAAGCGGCCGGGCTCGGAATTCGCAAAGGGCGGCCTCGGCTGCCCTTTGTCGTGTAATAAGGCTTGTCATTGTGTGCGAATCGCACTATACCGGGGCACATGAGGGGGGATTTTCCCGGCGAGTCGTCTGTCCAATATAGTTGCACAAAGACCATGCCACCGGTAATCTTCAGCGCTTGTCTGCCAACTCTATGCTGGAAGCACTAAATTATGGCCAAGCTGACCGAACAGGATATCCTCAACTGGGAAGGCGAGGATTACATGAACGCCGACCACCTTGAGTTCTTCAAAGAGCGGCTGTTGCAGATGCAGCAGGAGTTGTTGAGCAACGCCAACGCGACGGCGAACCATCTGCAGGAGCAGGAGGCCACTCCCGACCCGGCCGACCGGGCCACGCTCGAGGAGGAATACGCGCTGGAACTGCGTACCCGTGACCGCGAGCGCAAGCTGTTGCAGAAGATTCAGTCGTCCCTGCGCGATATCGAAGACGGTTCCTACGGCTTCTGTGAAGACACCGGCGAGCCGATCGGGCTCAAGCGCCTGATGGCGCGCCCGACCGCCACGCTGTCGGTGGAGGCACAGGAGCGCCGCGAACGCATGAAGCGCCAGTACGCCGACTAATCCGCGGCGAGGGTGAATGAAAAAAGCGTCCCAAAAGGGCGCTTTTTTTGCTTTTTATCCGGGTTGGCGGTGTGCCGCCAGGATGCGGCCGGGTGGGCGCGGGACTTGTCGCAGTGCGCAAAATGCAGGTATTGTGTGATGCAGTCAATACACAGAAAAATGCCCCGAGGCACATCACCATGCAACGACAGACCGACGACGTCCGAATCCGCGAAATCAAGGAACTCCTGCCTCCGATTGCGCACCTCTACGAGCTGCCGATCACCGAAACCGCCTCCGAGCTGATCTACAACACCCGCCGCGAAATCGCCGCGCTGCTGCGTGGCGAGGACGATCGCATGCTGGTGGTGATCGGCCCGTGCTCGATCCACGACCCGGCCATGGCCGAGGAGTACGCCGAACGCCTGATGAAGCTGCGCCACGAGCACGCCCGCGAGTTGATCGTGGTGATGCGCGTCTACTTCGAGAAGCCGCGCACCACGGTGGGCTGGAAGGGGCTGATCAACGACCCGCATCTGGATGAGTCGTACGACATCAACTCCGGTCTGCGCCTGGCGCGTCGCCTGCTGTTGAACCTGAACAACGCGGGCATGCCGGCGGCCACCGAATTCCTCGACATGATCACGCCGCAGTACTTCGCCGACCTGATCTCGTGGGGCGCCATCGGTGCGCGCACCACCGAGTCGCAGGTGCACCGCGAGCTGGCGTCGGGGCTGTCCTGCCCGGTGGGCTTCAAGAACGGCACCGACGGCAATCTGAAGATCGCGGTCGACGCCATCCGTGCCGCGAGCCAGCCGCACCACTTCCTGTCGGTGACCAAGACCGGCCATTCCGCCATCGTCTCCACCGGCGGCAACCCGGATTGCCACGTGATCCTGCGCGGCGGCAAGGAACCGAACTACTCGGCCGAGCACGTGCGCGCCGCCGCGGCCGAGCTGGCCGGCGTCGGCCTGGCGCAGAAGCTGATGGTGGACTTCAGCCACGCCAACAGCCGCAAGGACTACAAGCGCCAGATGGAAGTGGCGCGCGACGTGGCCGGCCAGTTGGCCGCGGGCGACAGCCACATCTTCGGCGTGATGGTGGAAAGCCACTTGGTGGAAGGTCGCCAGGACCTGAAGCCGGGCTGCGAGCTGACCTACGGCCAGAGCATCACCGACGCCTGCATCGGCTGGCAGGATACCGAGGATCTGGTGCAGATCCTGGCCGACGCGGTCAAGGCGCGCCGTGCCAAGGTGGGCGTGCCGGCGGGCAAGTGAGCCTGCAGCGAGGCATGACAAAACCCGGCTGAGGCCGGGTTTTTGTTTTCCAGGGCGAATGTACGCTGTGGCGCAGCGGGCTTCGGCCAACCTTGAGGGTCAGTCCCGGCCGTCGAGCAGGTTGCCCAGCCCGCCCAGCACCGAACCCTGCTCGCTGGAGCGGCCGCCGGCTTTCGGGCTGGCGGCGATCAGCCGGTCGGCCAGGCGCGACAGCGGCAGCGACTGCAGCCATACCCTCCCCGGCCCGGTGAGGGTGGCGAGGAACAGCCCTTCGCCGGCGAACAGCGCGCTCTTGAGCTTGCCAACGTACTGGATGTCGAAATCGACCGAGGGCTGGTAGGCCACCACGCAGCCGGTGTCGACGCGCAGCGTCTCGCCCGGTGCCAGCTGGCGTTCGGTCAGGGTGCCGCCGGCGTGCAGGAAGGCGTAGCCGTCGCCGTCCAGGCGCTGCATGATGAAGCCTTCGCCGCCGAACAGCCCGGTGCCGATCTTCTTCTGCAAGGCGATGCCGAGGCTGACGCCCTTGGCGGCGGCGAGGAAGCTGTCCTTCTGCGCGTACAGCGTGCCGCCCAGTTCCAGCAGGTGCACCGGCACGATCTTGCCGGGGTAGGAGGCGGCGAAGGCGACGCGTTTCTTGCCCGGCGCCTGGTTGACGAACACCGTGGTGAACAGCGACTCGCCGGTGAGCAGGCGCTTGCCGGCACCCATCAGCTTGCCGAGCAGACCGCCCTGCGCCGCCGAGCCGTCGCCGAACACGGTGTCCATGCTGATGCCGTCCTCCATGTAGTACATGGTACCGGCCTCGCCGACGGCGGCCTCGCCCGGGTCCAGCTCCACTTCGACGTACTGCATGTCGTCGCCGAAGATCTCGTAATCGATCACGTCCATCGCCATGCGCATTCTCCTGACTGGGGTGGCTGTTCCATCATGCTAGCCCAGCGGGTCCGGCCGCGGCCAGTGCCGCCAGCGCGTCGGGGGTGTTGAGGTTGGGCAGGGCCTGAGCGAACGGCACGATGCGGTGCTCGAGCGTGGCGAGCCAGCCGCGGATGGAGCGGCCGCCGCCGGCGAGGTAGGCTTCGAGCGCCCCCTGTAGCCCGGGACGCAGCGCCAGCAAGGTGGGATGCCAGTGTTCCGGATCGCTGGCCGAGGCGGCGTCGAGGCCGCCCTCCAGCGCCGCCAGCAGCCGTGGCGCCAGCTCGGCCGGCAGCCGCACCGCGTCGCAGGGCAGCATCAGCAGGGTGTCGTGCGGGGCGGCGGCAAGGCCCGCCAGCAGGCCGGCGAGCGGGCCGGGGTAGTCCGGCAGCGTGTCCGGCAGCACCGGGTGGCCGAAGGCGCGGTAGGTGTCGAGGTGGCGGTTGGCGGAGATCAGGATGCGCGCCGGGGCGGGCGTCTGCGCCGCCAGCGCGGCCAAGGTATGGGCGATCAGGGGTTGGCCGAACAGCTCGAGCAGCCCCTTGTCCTGGCCGCCCATGCGCGTGGCGCGCCCGCCGGCCAGGATCAGCGCGCTGTAGCTCATTGCCAGCGTCCGGCGGCGCCCTCGTCGCTGGACTTGGCCTCGACCCAGCGGCTGTGGCCGTCGGCGTCGATTTCCTTTTTCCAGAACGGTGCCTGCGTCTTCAGGAAGTCCATCAGGAATTCGCAGGCGGCGAACGCGGCGGCGCGGTGCGCGCTGGCGGTGACCACCAGCACGATCGGCTCGCCCAGCGCCAGCCGGCCGACGCGATGGTGGATCAGCGCGGCGGAGAGCGGCCAGCGTGCGCGCGCCTCGGCGACGATGGCGGCGAGCGACTTCTCGGTCATACCGGGATAGTGCTCCAGTTCCAGCGCGGCGACGTTGTCGCCGTCGCCGTGGCGGCGCACCACGCCGACGAAGCTGACCACGGCGCCGATGCCGGGATCGGCCGACAGCCGGGCGATTTCCTGGCCGGCGTCGAAGGCGGCGGCGTCGACGCGGATGGTGAAGGCGTCCATGTCAGCCCCCGGTAACCGGCGGGAAGATCGCCACTTCGTCGCCGGCGGCGAGTCCGCTATCCACGGTCGCCAGCTCCTGGTTGAGCGCGACGCGGAACACGCGGCCTTCGGCCAACTCGTCGGCCCAGGCGCCGCCGCGCGCGCGCAGCTCGGCGAGCAGCGCGCCGACGCTGGCGGCATCGCTCTCCAGGGTTTCGTGATCGCGGCCGAAGGTGTCCTTCAGTCGCGCAAAATACAACAGGTTCAGTTTCATCTATTTCGACTCCGGTTCGGCATCCGGCTTGCCGCGCCCGGCCAGCATCACCCACAGGTGAAAGGCCAGCCCGGCCAGTGGTACCAGCGCCATGATGACGACGAAAACCCATTCCAGGGGAGATAGCAGTTCGCTCATGGTGCCAGTGTACGCAAGCCGGCGGCCCAGGCCAATGCGCCGGGTGGCAGAGGGCCGGCTGGCCGAAAGTAGTAGAAGTGGTATCTGAAATACATGTTCTTTACAATAGCGGGATGACTACCTTCGCCCCCACCCTCCCCCTGTCCGCCACCCTGCGTCGCCGCCTCGGCCGCTGGTGGCCCGAACCCCTGGTCATCAGCCGGCGTGAGCAGCTGGCGGTGGCCGTGGCCGCGCTGGCGGCCATCGCCTTGACCGCGCTGATCACCCACCTGACCGTCGGCGACGCGCCGTGGCTGGTGGCGTCGATGGGCGCCGCCGCGGTGCTGCTGTTCGCCTTGCCGAGCAGCCCGCTGGCGCAGCCCTGGCCGCTGGTCGGCGGCCATGTGCTGTCGGCCGCCATCGGCGTCGTCTGCGCGCGCTGGGTGCCCAATCCCTGGCTCGCCGCCGGGATGGCGGTCGGGCTCGCCATCTTTGCGATGATCTCGCTGCGCTGCCTGCACCCGCCGGGCGGCGCGATCGCGCTCAACGCCGTGATCGGCGGCCCGGCGATCCACGCCATGGGCTTCGGCTTCGTGCTGTGGCCGGTACTGCTCAACGCCCTCGCCATGCTGGCGCTGGCGCTGCTGCTCAACAACCGCGTGCTGCGCCGCCCGTACCCGCGCCCGCTGCCGCAACCCAACCGCCACCTGATCAGCGATCCCAAGCCGCTGGAGCGCATGGGCATCCGCGACGAGGACGTCGAAGCCGCGCTGGCCGGTTTCAATCACCTGCTCGACATCAGCCGCAGCGACCTGGAACAGGTGATGACCCTGGCCGAGATGCACTCCTACCGGCGCCGCCTCGGCGACATCCGCTGCCGCGACATCATGTCGCGCGACCTGATCAGCCTGCGCCCGGACGCCAGCCTGCAGGAGGCGTGGCGCCTGCTGCGCCGGCATAAGGTACGCGCGCTGCCGGTGCTCGGCGAGTTCGGCCAGGTGCTGGGCATGGTGTCGCTGGTGGACTTCCTCAAGCGCCTGGACGGCACGCCGCAGGGCCTGCGCGAGCGCGTGGCGAAGCTGTTGGGCGGACGCGGTGCCGACAACCGCGTGGCGGCGATCATGAGCACGCCGGTGGTGAGCGTGCGCGAGACGCTGCACCTGGTCGAGCTGGTGCCGTTGTTCGCCGACCGCGGCCTGCACCACGTGCCGGTGGTGGGGGCGGACGGCACGCTCACCGGCATGATCAGCCAGTCCGATCTGATCGCCGCCTTGTACCAGGGCAAGCTGGCCGCCTGAGGCGACGTGGCCGCGGGGTGTGTGGCGACGTCCGCCGCCGCCCCCGCCCATCGCTACGGATCCCCGCCGGCGGCCGCCCTCTGCCTGCGGCCGGTGGCTTGTGCTTATAATGCAAGCATAACCATATCGGGGAGAGGGCCATGCAGGGCAGCATTCTCAGGGGACCGCGCCTGGTCGCGTTGTTTCTCGCCGGTTGCCTGCTGTTCAACTACCCCGTGTTGGCGCTGTTCGATCGCCCGGCCGAGCTGTTCGGCCTGCCCCTGCTGTTCGTCTACCTGTTCGCCGCCTGGTTCGGCCTGATCGCGCTGATGGCGTGGATCATCGAGCGTCGGCGCGACTGAGGCGGAACCGACCTTGATCCCGGCCCCCCTCCTCGCCGTCGTCGCCCTACTCTACCTGGGGCTGCTGTTCGCGGTCGCCTGGTGGGCGGACCGCCGTGCCGACCAGCAGCGCTCGGTGATCGCCAACCCCAGCGTGTACGCGCTGTCGATGGCGGTGTACTGCACCACCTGGACCTTTTACGGCAGCGTCGGGCGCGCCGCCGGCTCCGGGGTCGGCTTCCTGCCGATCTACCTCGGCCCGACCCTGGTGATGGCGCTGGGCTGGTTCCTGCTGTTGAAGATGATCCGCAGCGCCAAGGCCAACCGTATCACCTCCATCGCCGACTTCATCGCCTCGCGCTACGGCAAGAGCCAGCTGCTGGGCGGGCTGGCGACGGTGATCGCGGTGGTGGGCGTGGTGCCGTACATCTCGCTGCAGCTCAAGGCGGTGTCCGGCAGCCTCGCCATCCTGCTGCCGCATCCGGCGGCGGCGCTGGCGCGCCCTGCTGCGGCGCAGCCGTTCTTTGCCGACAGCACCTTCTACATCGCGCTGATCCTCGCCGCCTTCACCGTGCTGTTCGGTACGCGCCACCTCGACGCCACCGAGCGCCACGAAGGCATGGTGGCGGCGGTGGCGCTGGAGTCGGTGGTCAAGCTGGTGGCGTTCAGCGCCGCCGGCCTGTTCGTCACCTACGGCCTGTACGACGGTTTCGGCGATATTTTCCAGCGCGCCCAGGCGGTGGAGCGGCTGCGCGTGCTGGCGGGTTCGCTGGCGGCGGGCCAGGGCTACGCCACCTGGTTCTCGCTGACCTTGCTGGCGGCGTTGGCGATGCTGTTCCTGCCGCGCCAGTTCCAGGTGGCGGTGGTGGAAAACGTCAACGAGTCACACCTGAAGCGCGCCATCTGGCTGTTCCCGCTCTACCTGCTGCTGATCAACGTCTTCGTGCTGCCGATCACGCTGGGCGGCCTGCTGCGTTTTTCCGGACAGGGGGTCGACGCCGACACCTTCGTGCTGACGTTGCCGGTGGCCGCGCACCAGGATGCGCTGGCGCTGCTGGTGTTCATCGGCGGGCTTTCGGCCGCCACCGGCATGGTCATCGTCGAAACCATCGCGCTCTCCACCATGGTCTGCAACGACCTGGTGATGCCGCTGCTGCTGCGCTGGACGGGGCTGGCGCTGGGCGGCGCGCGCGATCTCTCCGGCCTGCTGCTGGCGATCCGGCGCGGCGCCATCCTGGCCATCCTGCTGCTCGGCTACCTCTACTTCCGCCTCGCCGGCGAGGCCTACGCCCTGGTCGGCATCGGCCTGATCAGCTTCGCCGCCGTCGCTCAGTTCGCCCCGGCGATGATCGGCGGCCTGTACTGGCGCGGCGGCACGCGTGACGGCGCCCTGGCCGGGCTGAGTGCGGGTTTCCTGGTGTGGGGCTATACCCTGCTGCTGCCGTCCTTCGCCAAGTCCGGCTGGCTGCCGGCCGGCTTTCTCAGCGACGGGCCGTTCGCCCTGGGCCTGCTGCGGCCGCAGCAGCTGTTCGGCCTCACCGGGCTGGACGAGATTTCGCACAGCCTGTTCTGGAGTTTGTGCGCCAACCTCGGCGCCTACGTCGCGGTGTCGCTGCGCCGGCCGCCCTCGGCGGTCGAGGCCGGTCAGGCACGGCTGTTCGTCGACGCCCTGAAGCTGAGCCGCCCGGTGGGCGTGGCGTTGTGGCGTGGCCGCGCCGACAGCGGTGAACTGCAGACGCTGGTTGGCCGTTTTCTCGGCCCGGAGCGGGCGCGCGCCGCGTTTGCCGGCTACGCACGGCGGCACGGCGTGGCCGACCCCGCCATGCTGGAGGCCGACGCCGACCTGGTGCACTTCGCCGAGTCGCAGCTGGCCGGCGCCATCGGCAGCGCCTCGGCGCGGGCGGTGGTGGCCTCGGTGGCGCAGGAAGAGCCGCTGTCGCCGGCCGAGGTGATGGAGATCCTCGACGAGGCCTCGCAGCTGCGCCGTTACAGCCGCGAGCTGGAGCGCAAGTCGCAGCAACTGGCGGTGACGACGCGCGAACTCACCGCCGCCAACGCGCGCCTGCAGGAGCTCGACCGGCTCAAGGACGATTTCATGTCGTCGGTGACGCACGAGCTGCGTACGCCGCTGACCTCGATCCGCGCCCTGTCCGAGATCCTGCGCGACGACCCCGACATCCCGCCGCCGGAGCGCCAGCGCTTCCATGCCATCATCGTCGGCGAGACCGAGCGCCTGACGCGGCTGGTGAACCAGACCCTTGATCTGGCCAAGATCGAATCCGGCAACGCCGAGTGGCACACCACCGAAATCGACCTCAAGCAACTGGTGGCGCAGTCGGCCGAAGCCACCGGGCAGCTGTTCCGCGACAAGGAGGTGACGTTGTCGCTCGAGCTGCCGGAACGGGTGCCACCGCTGCTGGCCGATCGCGACCGGCTGATCCAGGTGATGCTCAACCTGTTGTCGAACGCCGCCAAGTTCGTCGGTCGCGGCGGCAAGGTGACGGTGCGTCTCGCCGAGACCCCGGAGGGGCTGCGCGTGGACGTCGCCGACAACGGCAAGGGCATCGCGCCGGAGGAGCAGCAACTGATCTTTGAGCGCTTCCGCCAGGGCGGCGGCGGCATGACCGACAAGCCTGCCGGCACCGGCCTCGGCCTGCCGATCAGCCGCCACATCATCGAGCACTTCGGCGGCCGGCTATGGGTGGAGAGCATCCCCGGCGCTGGCGCGACCTTTTCCTTCGTGCTGCCGCGCGCGGCTGTGGGACAATGACATGACATACGCAGCGTTCAGACTGCGACAGGAGACCGGGCATGAGCAAGACACTGTTGATAGCCGACGACGAACCCAACATCGTGATTTCCGTCGAGTACCTGATGAAGCGCGAGGGGTTCGAGGTGCTGGTGGCGGGCGACGGCGAGGAAGCGCTGGCGAAGATCCGGCAGCATCGGCCGGACATCGTGCTGCTCGACGTGATGATGCCCAAGATGAACGGTTTCGACGTGTGCCAGGCGGTGCGCGCCGATCCGGCGCTGGCCGGGGTGCGCATCCTGATGCTGACCGCCAAGGGGCGCGACACCGAGGTGGCCAAGGGCCTGGCGCTGGGGGCCGACGTCTACATGACCAAGCCGTTCTCGACCCGCGAGCTGGTGGAGAAGGTACGCCAGCTGGTCGGTCAATGAGTTGCCGGAGGCCGAACCGATGACGCCGTCGCGCAAACTGGGGCTGGCTGCCGGCACCGTCTGTCTCGTCCTCGTCGCGGCACTGGCGGCCACGGCGTGGCTGGCTTGGCACGCCGCCCGCGGCACCGGGCTCGCCCTCAACGACCTGGTGACGGCGCTGCTGATCCTCGCCCTGCTGCTGTGCGGCAGCGCGGTGGCGGCATTACGCGACGCGGTGGCGCGCTACGTGCGGGCGCCGCTGCGCCTGGCCGAGCAGGTCGCCACCGTGGTGGCCGACGCGTCGCGCCGGGTGAAGACCGACGGCGGCAGCGAGTTGCACGGCCTGGTCCTGGCGATCAACGAGCTGGCGGCGGCGCGCGCGGCGCTGCAGCGCGACGTGGCGGAACAGGTACGCACCGCGCAACGCTCGCTCGAGGCCGAGAAGAACCGCCTCGCGGCGCTGATGGCGGAGTTGCACCAGAGCGTGGTGGTGTGCAACCTCGACGGCCGCATCCTGCTCTACAACCAGCACGCGCGCAGCGAGGTCGGCGACGAGTTGCTGGGGCTGGGGCGCTCGATCTACGCCATTTTCGATCACGGCCTGATCGCCTACGCGCTGGAGAGCGTGGGCCAGCGCCTCGGGCGCGAGAGTGCGCCGGCGGCGGAGTTCGTCGCCGCCACCGCGGCCGGCCGGTTGCTGCGCGTGCACCTGGCGCCGGTGCTGGGCGGTGACGCCCAGGAGGCCGCCACGGCCGCGCCGACGATCGCCGGCTTCGTGCTGATCCTCGACGACATCACTGCCAGCTTCGCCGAGGAGTCGCGGCGCGACACCGTGATCCAGGCCTTTACCGAAGGCGTGCGCGGGCCGCTGGGCAGCCTGCGTGCCGCCGCCGAAATGCTGTCGGACTACGGCGACATGGGCGAAGACGAGCGGCGCCGTTTCCTCGGGGTGATCCGTGACGAGGCGCAGCAGCTGTCGCAGCGCCTGGAGCATGCCGCCAGCGACTACGGCGACGCCCTCAAGGCGCGCTGGCCGCTGGAGGTGGTGCGCGGCGTGGACGTGGTGACGGCCGCGCTGCAGCGGGTCACGGCGCAGACCGGCGTGCCGTGCAAGGCCGAGGACCTCGACGACACGCTGTGGATCAAGGTCGACAGTTTCTCGCTGTTGCAGGCGCTGAGCTACCTCACCGGCCGCCTGCACGACGAGTACGGCGTGCGCGAGGTGCGTCTGGCGCTGTCGCGCGCCGAGCACCACGCCCAGCTCGACCTGATCTGGAGCGGCACCGCCATGAACACCGAGACCGCGATGTCCTGGGAGCTCGACGCCATGCGGGGGGCCGGAACCAGCGCGCCGTCGGTGCGCGAGGTGGTCGAGCGCTGCAACGGCGAGATGTGGTTCGAGCGCCAGCGCGCCGCGCACCGCGCCCTGTTTCGGCTGCTGCTGCCGCTGGTCGAGCCGCGTCGCGAGCGTCACGAAGAGACGCGCTTCCTGCGCGGCGGCAGCCGGCCGGAGTTCTACGACTTCGACCTGTTCCGCTGGTCGGAGGGCGGCCACGCCCTCGACGAGCGCCTGCTGTCGGAGCTGTCCTACACCGTGTTCGATACCGAGACCACCGGGCTGGAGCCCGCCGCCGGCGACGAGATCATCCAGATCGGCGCCACCCGCATCGTCAACCGTCGCTTGCTGCAGCACGAGGGCTTCGAGCAGTTGATCGATCCGCGGCGGCCGCTGCCGGAGGACTCGGTGAAGATCCATGGCATCACCTCCGAGATGCTGGCGGGCCAGCCGCCCCTCGACACCGTGCTGCCGGCGTTCCGCGCCTACTGCGCCGACACCGTGCTGGTGGCGCACAACGCCGCCTTCGACATGCGCTTCCTGCAGCTGAAGGAGGCGTCGACCGGGGTGCGTTTCGACCAGCCGGTGCTCGACACGCTGCTGCTGTCGGCGGTGCTGCACCCGAACCAGGAGTCGCACCGCCTGGAGGCGATCGCGGAGCGGCTGGGGGTGACCATCATCGGACGCCACACCGCGATGGGCGACGCCATCGTCACCGGCGAGGTGTTCCTGAAGATGATCCCGTTGCTGGCGGAAAAGGGCATCCGCACGCTGCGCGAGGCGCGCGAGGCGTCGGAGCGGACCTATTACGCGCGCATCCGCTACTGAGCGGGGATAAAAAAACACCGCCGGGCTGTTCAGCCGCGGCGGTGTGATTGGACGGGTCGTGCGCTTGGCGCTGGTGAAAGAAATCGCCGCGAGCGCCCCCAGGCCGGTTCGAGAAGCACAGCCGTACAAGTGGTACGGCGAGCATCGCAGGGCCGGTATGGGGCCGCGCAGCCGATTTATTTCCCAGCGGCTTACTTGACGATCTGCGCCAGCTCGCCCTTCAGGTACTTGTTGGCCATGGTGTCCAGGCTCACCGGCTTGATCTTGCTGGCCATGCCGGCGGCGCCGAAGGCTTCGTAGCGGGCGATCACGATGTCGCGCATGGCGATGGTGCTGGCCGCCAGGTATTTGCGCGGGTCGAACTCTTTCGGGTTCTGCGCCAGGAAGCGGCGGATGGCGCCGGTCGAGGCCAGGCGCAGGTCGGTGTCGATGTTGACCTTGCGCACGCCGTGCTTGATGCCTTCGACGATCTCTTCCACCGGCACGCCGTAGGTCTCGCCCAGCTCGCCGCCGAATTCGTTGATGATCGCCAGCCATTCCTGCGGCACCGAGGACGAGCCGTGCATCACCAGGTGGGTGTTGGGGATGCGGGCGTGGATTTCCTTGATGCGGTCGATGCGCAGCACGTCGCCGGTGGGCTTCTTGCTGAACTTGTAGGCGCCGTGGCTGGTGCCGATGGCGATGGCCAGCGCGTCCACGCCGGTGTCCTTGACGAACTGGGCGGCTTCTTCCGGGTCGGTCAGCAGCTGCGAGTGGTCCAGCACGCCTTCGGCGCCGACGCCGTCTTCCTCGCCGGCCATGCCGGTTTCCAGGCTGCCCAGGCAGCCGATCTCGCCTTCCACCGACACGCCGCAGGCGTGGGCGAAGTTGACCACGGTGCGGGTGACGTCGACGTTGTAGGCGTAGTCGGCCGGGGTCTTGCCGTCGCTCTTCAGCGAGCCGTCCATCATCACCGAGGAGAAGCCCAGCTGGATCGAGCGCTGGCATACGTCCGGGCTGGTGCCGTGGTCCTGGTGCATCACCACCGGGATGTGCGGGAATTCTTCCACCGCGGCCAGGATCAGGTGGCGCAGGAACGGCGCGCCGGCGTACTTGCGGGCACCAGCCGACGCCTGCACGATCACCGGGGCGTCAACCTTGTCGGCGGCTTCCATGATGGCGCGCATCTGTTCCAGGTTGTTGACGTTGAAGGCCGGCAGGCCGTAGCTGAATTCGGCTGCATGGTCCAGCAGCTGACGCATCGAAACGAGTGCCATGGTAATTCTCCAGAATAAGGCAAGGTGCCGTCATCGCGACGGCACCGGTATCAAATCAAAAGGTTGGCCGAAGCCAGTGCCAAACGGCGTTCAGTGCCGGCTGACACCGGACAGCGCCACGCCCGCCGCCATGAACGAGCCGCCGGCGAAGCGGTTCATCCAGGAGAGCCGCAGCGGGCTGTTGAGCCAGTTCCTGAGGCGCGAGCCGCCGGCGGCGTAGGCCAGCTGCCAGCTGCTCTCGATCACGTAGAAGGTGCCGGCCAGCGCCATCAGCTGCGGGCCTTGCGGCGCGCTGGCGTCCATGAACTGCGGGAACAGCGCGGTGAAGAACACGAAGGCCTTGGGGTTGCTCATCGCCACCAGGAAGCCGGTGCGAAAACGCTGGCAGGCGCTGCCTTCGGCGCGCTTGCCGCTATCCGGCCCCTGCCCCAGCGGCTGCGGCGCGGCGCGCCAGGTCTTGATGCCGAGCCAGATCAGGTAGGCCGCGCCGGCGTACTTGACCAGCGAGAACAGCAGTTCGGACGCCGCCAGGATCGCCCCCAGGCCGGCCGCCGAGCCCGCCATGATCAGCCCCAGCGCGCTCAGCAATCCGGCCAGCGTGGGCAGGGTGCGGCGCACGCCGTAGCGGATGCCGTGCGACAGCGCCAGCAGCATGTTGGGCCCCGGCGTGGCCGAGACGAAGAACACGGTGACGAGGAACAGCAGCCAGGTATTGAGCGACATGGGTTTGACTCCGTTTGGGGTGGCGGACCTTATAGGGTCCGCCAGCTTCGCTGTAGTGTCCAGCCTACTTGGCAGGCTGTTGCGGCGCCGCCACCGTCCAAGACAGGGTCTGTGGTCGTTTTACCGCGCGCGCTGCTGCAGGATCGCCACGGCGGGCAGTTCCTTGCCCTCGAGGAATTCGAGGAAGGCGCCGCCGCCGGTCGAAATGTAGCTGATCTTGTCGGTCACGCCGAACTTGGCGATGGCCGACAGGGTGTCGCCGCCGCCGGCGATCGAGAACGCGTCGGATTCGGCGATCGCCTCGGCCAGCGTACGCGTGCCGTGGCTGAATTGCTCGAACTCGAACACGCCGACCGGGCCGTTCCACACCACGGTGCCGGCCTGGGCGACGATGTCGGCCAGGGCCTTGGCCGAATCCGGGCCGATGTCGAGAATCATGTCGTTCTTGGTGACTTCGTCGACCAGCTTCAGCGTGTCCTCGGCGTTCTCGGCGAACTCGCTGGCGCACACCACGTCGGTGGGCAGCGGCACGTCGCCGCCGTGGGCGCGGATCTTGGCGATGACCTTCTTGGCCTCGGCCACCAGCTCCGGCTCGGCCAGGGACTTGCCGATGCCGTGGCCTTCGGCCAGCAGGAAGGTGTTGGCGATGCCGCCGCCGACGATGAGCTGGTCGACCTTGTCGGCCAGCGCCTCGAGGATGGTCAGCTTGGTCGACACCTTGGAGCCGGCGACGATCGCCACCAGCGGGCGTGCCGGGGCTTCCAGCGCCAGCGCCAGCGCCTCCAGCTCGGCGGTCAGCAGGATGCCGGCACAGGCCAGCGGGGCGTACTTGGCGACGGCGTGGGTCGAGGCCTCGGCGCGGTGCGCGGTGCCGAAGGCGTCGTTGACGAACACGTCGCACAGGGCGGCATAGGCACGGCCCAGTTCGTCGTTGTTCTTCTTCTCGCCCTTGTTGAGGCGCACGTTTTCCAGCATCACCACTTCACCCGGGTGCACCACCAGCGGCTGCTCTTGCCAGCTGTTGTTGACCGGTACGCTCAGGCCCAGCAGTTCGGACAGGCGTTCGGCCACCGGCTCCAGGCTGTCTTCCGGCTTCGGCTCGCCTTCGGTGGGGCGGCCGAGGTGGGTCATCAGGATCACCCCGGCACCGGCCTTCAGGGCGTGCAGGATGGATGGCAGGCTGGCGCGGATGCGGGTGTCGTCGCCGATGGTGCCGTGCTTGAGCGGCACGTTCATGTCGACGCGGATCAGCACGCGCTTGCCGGCGAGGTCTTGTTCGGTCAGTTTGAGAAATTGCATGGCTCTATCCGTACGGACGCCGCGCCGCAGCACGTTGGCCGAAGGCGCGGCGTAGGGCGATCAAAGGCTTACTTGGCGGCGAACAGCGCGCGGGCGGTGCGCAGCATCTGCTGGCAGAAGCCCCACTCGTTGTCGTACCAGGCCAGCACTTTCACCATGTTGCCGTTGGAAACCTTGGTCAGCGTGGCGTCGAACACCGAGCCTTCGGTGCTGTGGTTGAAGTCGCTGGAGACCAGCGGCAGGGTGTTGTAGCCCAGGATGCCCTTCATCGGGCCTTCGGCGGCGGCCTTGAGGATGGCGTTCACTTCTTCCACCGAGGTGGCGCGGCCGGCTTCGAAGGTCAGGTCGACCAGCGACACGTTGATGGTCGGCACGCGCACCGCGAAACCGTCCAGCTTGCCTTTCAGCTGCGGCAGCACCAGGCCCACCGCCTTGGCGGCGCCGGTCTTGGTCGGAATCATGTTCTCGGTGGCGGAACGGGCGCGGCGCAGGTCCTTGTGGCGCACGTCGGTCAGCACCTGGTCGTTGGTGAAGGCGTGGATGGTGGTCATCAGGCCTTTGACGATGCCGAGCTCGTCGTTCAGCGCCTTGGCTACCGGTGCCAGACAGTTGGTGGTGCAGGAGGCGTTGGAGACCACGGTCATGTCGGCGGTCAGCACGTCGTGGTTGACGCCGTAGACGATGGTGGCGTCGACGTCGTCACCACCCGGAGCGGAGATCAGCACCTTCTTGGCGCCGGCGTCCAGGTGCAGCTGGCACTTTTCCTTGCTGGTGAAGGCGCCGGTGCATTCCAGCACCAGGTCCACGTTCAGCGCTTTCCACGGCAGTTCGGCCGGGTTGCGGGTGGAGAAGAACGGGATCACGTCGCCGTTGACGATCAGGTTCTTCTCGTCGTGGCTCACCTCGGCGGCGAAGCGGCCGTGCACGGTGTCGAACTTGGTCAGGTGGGCGTTGGTGGCCAGGTCGCCCGAGGCGTTCACGGCGACGATCTCGAAATCGCCGCGCAGATTGTATTCGTAGATCGAGCGCAGGGCCTGGCGGCCGATACGGCCATAGCCGTTGATCGCGATGCGAATGGTCATATTGGTTCTCTCCCGGATTTTAACAAGAAGTCTTTGTGTTGCTTGTCGGCCATCCCGTCATGGCGGGATGGCCTTGATTGTATTTATTCAGGATCAGATGACGGCCAGGGTCTGGGCCACCACGTTGTCGACGGTGAAGCCGAATTCCTTGAACAGCACGGAGGCCGGGGCGGATTCGCCGAAGTGGTCGATGCCGACCACGGCGCCTTCCAGGCCCACGTACTTGCGCCAGAAGTCGCTCACGCCGGCCTCGATCGCCACGCGCGGCACGCCGGCGGGCAGCACGCTGGCCTGGTAGGCCTTGTCCTGCTTGTCGAACACGTTGGTCGACGGCATCGACACCACGCGCACCGCCACGCCCTGTTCGGCCAGCGCGGCCTGGGCCTTGAGCGCCAGTTCCACTTCGGAGCCGGTGGCGATCAGCACCGCCTTCAGCTCGCCTGCTGCTTCGCGCAGCACGTAGCCGCCCTTCGCGATGTCGGCGATCTGCTGGGCGTCGCGCGTCACGAACGGCAGGTTCTGGCGGCTCAGGATCAGGTTGGTCGGGGTGGTCTTCTGTTCGATGGCGTGCGCCCAGGCCACGGCGGCCTCGGTGGTGTCGCACGGACGCCAGGTATTCATGTTGGGGATGTAGCGCAGCGTGGCGACCTGCTCCACCGGCTGGTGGGTCGGGCCGTCTTCGCCCAGGCCGATCGAGTCGTGGGTGAACACGAAGATCGGGTTGATCTTCATCAGCGCGGCCATGCGCAGCGCGTTGCGGGCGTATTCGCTGAACATCAGGAAGGTGCCGCCGTACGGGCGCAGGCCGCCGTGCAGCGTCATGCCGTTCATGATCGCGGCCATGCCGAACTCGCGCACGCCGTAGCTGATGTAGTTGCCGTTGCCCTGGGCGTCGATCCACTTCGAGCCGGACCAGTTGGTCAGGTTGGAACCGGTCAGGTCGGCCGAACCGCCGACGAATTCCGGCAGCAGCGGCGAGAACGTCTCAAGCGCGATCTGGCTCGCCTTGCGCGTGGCCACGGTCTGGGCGGCGTCGTTGATCTTGGCGATGGCGGCGGCCTTGGCGTCTTCCCAGCCCCGCGGCAGCTCGCCCTGCATGCGGCGTTCGAATTCGGCGGCGAGTTCCGGGTAGGCCGCGCGGTAGTGCGCGAACAGGCCGTTCCACTCGTTCTCGCGCGCCGCGCCGGCGTCGCGCGCGCCCCAGGCGGTGTAGATCTCGGCCGGAATCTCGAACGGCGCGTGCGGCCAGTTGAGGTGTTCGCGCGCGGCGGCGATCTCGGCCGCGCCCAGCGGCGCGCCGTGCACGTCGTGGCCGCCCTGCTTGTTCGGGGCGCCCTTGCCGATGGCGGTCTTGCAGCAGATCAGGGTCGGGCGGTCGGCGGTTTTCCTGGCGGTCTGGATCGCGGTCTGGATTTCCTCGGCATCGTGGCCGTCGACGTTGCGGATCACCTGCCAGCCGTAGGCTTCGAAGCGCGCCGGGGTGTCGTCGGTGAACCAACCTTCGACATCGCCGTCAATGGAGATGCCGTTGTCGTCCCAGAATGCCACCAGCTTGCCCAGGCCCCAGGTGCCGGCCAGCGAGCAGGCCTCGTGCGAGATGCCTTCCATCAGGCAGCCGTCGCCGAGGAACGCCCAGGTGGTGTGATCGACCACCGGGAAGCCTTCGCGGTTGAACTCGGCGGCCAGCATCTTCTCGGCCAGCGCCATGCCGACGGCATTGGTGATGCCCTGGCCCAGCGGGCCGGTGGTGGTCTCGATGCCGGGGGCGTAGCCGTATTCCGGGTGGCCCGGGGTCTTGGAGTGCAGCTGGCGGAAGTGTTTGAGGTCCTCGATCGACAGGTCGTAACCGGTCAGGTGCAGCAGGCTGTACAGCAACATCGAGCCGTGGCCGTTGGAGAGCACGAAGCGGTCGCGGTTGGACCAGTGCGGGTTGGCCGGATTGTGCTTCAGGTGATCGCGCCACAGGACTTCGGCGATGTCAGCCATGCCCATCGGGGCGCCGGGGTGACCGGATTTGGCCTGTTCCACCGCGTCCATGGCGAGAAAGCGGATGGCGTTGGCAAGCTCGGTACGGGAGACCATTCGGGAGAAACCTCGAAACTGTAGTGGGTCAACTACGGAAACCGGCCCAGGCCGCTGCCGTAACAGTGGCCGAAGCGGCGGAACCGTCGCTAAATCATGAAATTATCGCTGATTTGACCCCCGGGCGGCAACCGGCTGCCGCCAGTTCGGGACGGCGGCGATCAACCTTGTCATATTGTTGGGGCTATGATGGAAGCTGAGCCCCGAGGATCGGAGTTTATGAGCGATTTTTTTACCTCTCCGCCGGGGACCATCACCCCGACGTCGCCGCCGCAACCGCGCCAGGTGGGCGCGGCGCATGGCTGGCGCTGGATCGTCGAGTCTTTCCTGATCGTGCGTGACCAGCCACTGACCTGGGCGCTGTTCGCACTGGCCTATTTCGGGCTGCATCTTCTGGTCAGCTCGCTGCCGATGATCGGCGGCCTGCTGGCGTTCCTGCTGGGGCCGTTGTTCGCCGGCGGTTTCGTGCTGGCGGCGGCGCGTGCCGAGCACCATGACGAACTGGGGGTGGCCGACCTGTTCGGCGGCTTCCGCCGCGCCGGCCAGGCCCTGTTCGGCGTCGGCTTGCTCTATCTGGCGCTGTTGCTGGCGGCCCTGCTGGGGTTCGGGTTGCTGTTGCGCTTGCTGGGGGGGACGGTGCCGACGCCCGAGATGATGAGCGCGCCGGGCCACGTCGGAACCATGATGGCGAGCATGCTGCTGGGGGGCGTGATCGTGTTCGTGGTCAATCTGGCCTACTGGTTCGCGCCGGCGCTGGTGGTGCAGAACGGCCTGGCGGCGTGGCCGGCACTCAAGCTCAGCATCCGCGCCGGACTCGCCAACTGGCCGGCGGTGCTGACCTGCGGGCTGATGCTGACCGTGTTGTTCGTGCTGGCGGCGCTGCCCTTGTTCCTTGGCCTGCTGCTGTGGTTTCCGGTGGTTTATGTCACCGGCTACACGGCGTGGAAGGATGTGTTCGGCCAACCTTGAGAACCTATCCACATTAGGTGGCTGCGCCTTTGCATCTTGAGCGCTGGCAATGCTCTGAGCGTGCGAGTCTCTGTACAGAGACTCGCTCAGCCATGATCCTCGTGTACTTTATGTACATTCCGGTTCCTGTGCGTTGGCGGCACTCAACCTGCTTTGGCTCGCTCGCCTACTGTGGCCGGTTGACGCCTGATCGGGAAAGCGGGACTGAAGTCTCACTCGTCGAGTGGGCGACGCATGTCGACGTGCAGGATGCCGTCGTCGTCGTACGGCTCGGACACGCGCTCGAAGCCGAAGTGGGCGTAGAAGTCCTGGGCGTAGGCCTGCGCCGACAGCATCATCGGCGCGCCGGGAAACAGCCGCGCGGTGCGCAGCACCGCTTCGGCCATGAGTTGGCGACCGATGCCGCTGCCGCGCCAGTCCGGTTCCACCACTACGCGGCCGATGGCGGCGGCGTCCGGGTATTTCTGTTCCGGTGCGATCAGCCGGGCGTAGGCCACCAGCCGGCCCTGGCCGTCGCGGCCGGTCAGATGCCAGCAATCGAGGTCGGTGCCGTCGATATCCTCGTAGATCGAGCGCTGCTCGACCACAAACACCCGCCCGCGCAGCTGCAGCATTTCGTACAGGGTAAGCAGAGTGAAGCCGTCGAAGCGGTGGCATTGCCACTGGATGAAGCTGGCCATAGTACAATCCTCCCCGATCAATTCCGACAACCAACATACCATGACATGCGCCTTGGCGCGTGTCCGGCCCGCCATGGACAACAACGACCTCTTCGCAGACGATATCGCCGAGCCTGCCGTGGCCGGCACTCCCCCCGCCGCGCCGCCGCCGCCCGTCGCCGACGGCGACGCCGGCGAGTGGATTCCGCTCGACCTGTACGCCGAGCGCGCCTACCTCGAATACGCGATGAGCGTGGTCAAGGGCCGTGCCTTGCCGGAAGTGGCCGACGGCCAGAAGCCGGTGCAGCGCCGCATCCTCTACGCCATGCGCGACATGGGCCTGACGCACGGCGCCAAGCCGGTGAAATCGGCGCGCGTGGTCGGCGAAATCCTCGGTAAATACCACCCGCACGGCGACAGCTCGGCCTACGAGGCGTTGGTGCGCATGGCGCAGGACTTCACGCTGCGCTACCCGCTGATCGACGGCCAGGGCAACTTCGGCTCGCGCGACGGCGACGGCGCCGCGGCGATGCGTTACACCGAGGCGCGCCTGACGCCCATCGCCGAACTGCTGCTGTCCGAGATCGACATGGGCACCGTGGACTTCGTGCCCAACTACGACGGCGCCTTCGACGAACCGGCGCTGTTGCCGGCCCGCTTGCCGATGGTGCTGCTCAACGGCGCCTCCGGCATCGCCGTCGGCCTCGCCACCGAGATTCCGCCGCACAACCTCACCGAGGTGGCTGGCGCCGCCGTCGCCCTGCTCGACAACCCCGAACTTACCACCGCCGAGCTGATGGCTTACGTGCCGGGGCCGGACTTCCCCGGCGGCGGCCAGATCATCACGCCGGTCGAAGACATCCTCGCCGCCTACGAGAGCGGCCGCGGCAGCGTGCGCGTGCGCGCCAAGTGGGAGGTGGAAAAGCTGGCGCGCGGCCAGTGGCGCGTGATCGTCACCGAGCTGCCGCCCGGCTCCAGCGCGCAGAAGGTGCTGGCCGAGATCGAGGAGGCCACCAACCCGAAGGTGAAATCCGGCAAGAAGACGCTGACGCAGGAGCAGCAGAACCTCAAGAGCCTGATGCTCTCCCTGCTCGACCGCGTGCGCGACGAGTCCGACAGCGACAGCCCGGTGCGGCTCGTGTTCGAACCCAAGTCGAGCCGCCAGGACCCGGACGAGTTCATCAATATCCTGCTGGCGCAGACCAGCCTGGAAGGCAACGCCTCGATGAACCTGGTGATGATCGGGCTCGACGGCCGTCCCGGCCAGAAGGGGCTCAAGCCCATCCTCGCCGAGTGGCTGGCGTTCCGCCGCACCACCGTGACGCGCCGCCTCACGTACCGCCTCTCGCAGGTGGACAAGCGCATCCACATCCTCGAAGGCCGCATGATCGCCTTCATCCACATCGACGAGGTGATCCGCGTCATCCGCGAGTCGGACGAGCCCAAGCCCGACCTGATCAAGGCCTTCGGCCTGACCGAACTGCAGGCCGAGGACATCCTCGAGATCCGCCTGCGCCAGTTGGCACGGCTGGAAGGCTTCAAGCTGGAGAAGGAGCTGTCCGAACTGCGCGAGGAGCGCGAAGGCCTGCGCCACCTCCTCGCCACGCCGGACGCGCTGACCGGGCTGATGCGCGACGAAATCCAGGCCGACGCCGCCAAGTACGGCGACGCGCGCCGCAGCGAGATCAAGGCCGCCGAGCGCGCGGTGCTGACGCAGACCATCGCCGACGAGCCGGTCACCATCATCCTGTCGCAGAAGGGCTGGATCCGCGCCCGCGTCGGCCACAACGTCGAGTTGAGCGCGCTTTCCTTCAAGGACGGTGACGCGCTCGCCACCGTGGTGGAAACGCGTACCGTGTGGCCGGTCATCGTGCTGGATTCCAAGGGGCGCGCCTACACCGTCGATCCGGCCGTGGTGCCGACCGGGCGCGGCGACGGCGTGCCGGTGGCGAGCCTGGTCGAGCTGCAGGACGGCGCCAAGCCGGCGCAGCTGTTGTCCGGCCCGGACAGCACGCGCTTCGTGCTGGCCAACTCCGGCGGCTACGGCTTCATCGCCAAGATCGGCGACATGGCCGGGCGGGTCAAGGCCGGCAAGGCGTTCATGACGCTGGAGGACGGCGAGAGCGTGCTCGCGCCGCTGCACGTGCCGGCTTCGGCCAAGCTCGACGCGCTGCGGCTGGTGGCGGCGGCCGACAACGGCCGCCTGCTGGCGTTCCCGGCCGGCGAGCTGAAGGAGCTGGCCAAGGGCCGCGGCCTGATGCTGATGCAACTGGGCGAGGGCGAGGCGCTCACCGCGATCGGCCTCGTCGGCGGCGACAAGGCGCAGCTGACGGCGCAGTCGGTGCGCGGCAAGCAGAGCGAGGAGAAGGTGGCGCTCGCCGAGTACGACGGCAAGCGCGCGCGGCGCGGCCAGTTGATGCCGAAGAAGTGGCTGGTGACGGCCATCGTCGAGCCGGCCGGACGCGCATGATCGAGCTGCCGCGTTCGCTCACGCTGCCTTCGGCCAACGCGCTCAGGCTGTTCAACGCGTTCCGCGGCACCATCGTGCTGGTGCTGCTGCTGGTGTCGCAGCTGCACGGCTTCGACGGCGAACCCTTGCTGGTGGCCGGGCCGGCGTTCTACAGCTGGGTGCTGGCCTACTCGATCCTGATCGGGCTGTGGCTGTCGCTCGGGCGCGGCCCGCTGGCGCACGGCGTGCAGGTCACGCTGGGGGTCAGCGTCGATATCGTCATGATCATCGCGCTGATGGCGCTCAATGGCGGCGTGAAAAGTGGTTACGGCGTGCTGTTGCTGCCGTACCTGGCGGTGGCCGGGCTGCTGGCCTCCGGCCGCTACGCGTTGTTCTACGCCGCGCTGGCCAGCCTGGCACTGCTGGGGGTCACGCTGTACGACATCCTGGCGTTGAACGGCACCACCGGCGAACTGGTACAGGCGGCGCTGTTGGCCAGCGCCGGTTTCGTCACCAGTGTCACCACCCACCAGCTGGCCCGGGTGGCGCGCGAGTCGGAACAACTCGCCGCGGCGCGCGGCAGCGAGATCGCCCAGCTCAACCGCCTCAACGAGCTGGCGCTGCAGAGCCTGCGCGAGGCGGTGCTGGTGCTCGACCAGGAAGGCCGGGTGCGCCAGTTCAACGACGCCGCCACGCGCCACTTCAGCTTGGTTGAGCGTGGCAAGCTGCTGCCCGAGCTGGCGGCGCCGGTGGCGCACTGGCGCCAGGACGGCAGCCCCTTGCTGGCACGGCCGGTGCAGCTCAACGCCCAGCCCCAGCCGCTGATCGGGCGCATGGTGCCGATCCTGACCGGGGACACCCCGACGCTGCTGCTGTTCCTGCGCGAGACGCGCGAGCTGGCGGAGGAGGCGCGCCAGCTTAAGCTGGCGGCGCTGGGGCGGCTGACGGCCAATATCGCCCACGAAATCCGCAACCCGCTGGCGGCGATCAGCCACGCCGCCGAGCTGTTGGGCGAGGACGCCGTCGATCCTGCCACGCGGCGCCTGACGGCGATGGTGCGCGACAATACGCGGCGTATCGACCGCCTGGTGGAAGAGGTGCTGGCGCTCAACCGGCGCGACCGGGTGCGCCCCGAGGTGCTGCGGCCGGCGACGGTGCTGGCCGAGCTGGTCGAGCAGTTCGTGCTCGGCGAAGCCGCCGCCGCCGGGCGCATCGTCACCACCTTCAACAGCCCGCGCGCCATGATCTTCGACCGCGGCCACCTGGCGCAGATTCTCGGCAACCTGCTGGCCAACGGCTGGCGTTACTGCCAGCGCCATACCGGCTCCCTGCGCATCGAGGTCGACGAGAGCGAGAGCGCGCTGTTGATCGACGTGGTGGACGACGGGCCCGGCGTCGGCGCCGAGCACCAGTCCCACCTGTTCGAGCCGTTCTACACCACCGAAAGCAGCGGCACCGGCCTCGGGCTCTATATCGCCCGCGAGCTGGCCGAAGCCAACGATGCCCTGCTCGCCTACCTGAGCCCGGGCGGGCGTTTCAGACTGTACTGCCGGAAAGCCTATGACTAGAACCTCCCCCCGCCGCGTGCTGGTCGTCGACGACGAGCCGGACATCCGCGAACTGCTGGAACTGACGCTGATCAAGATGGGGCTGGAGGTGGTCACCGCCGCCAGCGTCGGCGACGCCTGCCGCCAGCTGTCGCGCCAGCCGTTCGACCTGGCGCTGACCGACATGCGCCTGCCGGACGGCGAAGGGCTGGCGGTGGTCGAGCACATCGGCCAGGCCGGGCTCGACGTGCCGGTGGCGGTGATCACTGCCTACGGCAGCGCCGACAACGCGGTGGCGGCGATGAAGGCCGGCGCCTTCGACTACCTGCAAAAGCCGGTCAGCCTGGCGCAGCTGAGGACGCTGGTGCAATCGGCGCTGGCACTGGAGGGACGCGCGGCTGGTGGTGTCGTGGACGGCGCGGTGCGGCTGGCGGGTGAATCGCCGGCGATGCAGGAGGTGCGGCGGCTGATCGAGCGGCTGGCGCGTACCCAGGCCGCGGTCTACATCCATGGCGAGTCCGGCACCGGCAAGGAGCAGGCTGCGCGGCTGATCCACGAGCAGGGGCCGCGCGCGGCGCGGCCGTTCGTGCCGGTCAACTGCGGCGCCATCCCGGAAAGCCTGATGGAGAGCGAGTTCTTCGGTCATCGCAAGGGCGCCTTCACCGGCGCCGACAGCGAACGCGACGGCTTCTTCCAGCAGGCCAACGGCGGCACGCTGTTCCTCGACGAGGTGGCCGACCTGCCGTTGGCGATGCAGGTCAAGCTGCTGCGCGCGATCCAGGAGAAGCGCGTGCGCAAGCTGGGCGGCGGCCCCGAGGAGGCGGTCGACGTGCGCCTGTTGTGCGCCACCCACCACGACCTGGCGGCGCTGGTCGACAGCGGCGCGTTCCGCCAGGACCTCTACTACCGCCTCAACGTCATCCAGCTCACCATGCCGCCGCTGCGCGAGCTGCGCGAGGACATCCCGCTGTTCGTCGGCCGCCTGCTGGAGCGGCTGGCCGGCGACGGCCCGCGTCCGCGCCTCAGCCCGGACGCAGTGAAGGCGCTGTTGGGGTACAACTATCCCGGCAACTTCCGCGAACTGGAAAACATTCTCGAACGCGCCGTGGCGCTGGCCAGCGACGCGCGGGTGGACGTGGCCGACCTGCAGTTGTCCGATGCCGCGTGCAGCGAGGGCGGGGCTGAGCCGCCGGTGGCGGGCGGGGGCGAAGGGTTGCAGGAGTACCTCGATCGGGTCGAGCGCGATGCCATCGTCAAGGCGCTGCAGGCGACCCGTTTCAACCGCACCCAGGCGGCCAAGCTGCTCGGGGTCAGCTTCCGCTCGCTGCGCTACCGCCTGGAGCGCCTCGGCATCAAGTAGCGTCGCCCAGGTTGGCCGAAGCCGGACTGACCCGGTGTTCGGCCAACCTGGCCGGGCACGCCTCGGGTCATCCCGGACCATGACAGAACCTGGAGCAGGGTGATGAAGAGTGGCTGTCGGCTCGCCGCAGCCATGCCAAACGCTTAATCCCCTTGCCTCTGTGCCGGCTTCGCGTCCATCATGGAGGCTCAAGTCCCATGCTGAGGTGCCAACCGAATGAGTGTCGACTTTGCCAGACTCAAGGTCTTGGTGGTGGACGACCAGCTCCTGATCCGAACCCTGATGACGCAGGCCCTGCGCAATATGGGCCTGCGTCCGGAGGCCATCCTGCAGGCGGCCGACGGCGCGGCCGCCATTCGCACCCTGGATATCCGCCAGGTCGACCTGGTGCTGTGCGATATCCAGATGGACGGTCTGGACGGTATCGGACTCTTGAAAGAGCTGCGCTGCGGGCAGACCGCCAACCCGTCCAACCTGCCGTTCATTTTCCTGTCCGGGCACGCCGACCGCAGCAACGTGCTGGCCGCGGCGCGTCTGCACGCCGACGGCTTCATCGTCAAACCACCCAAGCCGGCCGACGTGGAAAAGGCGATAGAACTGGCCATGACCAAGCCGCGCCCGGAGGCGGACCCGTTCCGCTATTTCTCGGTATCGACCCACTCTGGCCAGGTGCAGCACTTCAACCAACCCCACGCCTCCACCCTGCTCGAGCACGCGGCGCTGGACGAGCCCCACCATGCTGCCGCCATTCTGCTGCCCCTGGAGGGGGTCAAGCCCGGCATGGTGCTGGCACGCGATCTGACCAATCTGTCCGGCCACCTGCTGCTGCCCAAGGGGACCCGCATCACCGCCACCCAGCTGGCCGCGCTGCGCAACTTCCGCGACCGCTACGGCGTCAGCCATCTGTCCATCGTGGAGCCCGACCAGCCGGGTCGGGACTGAGTCATGACCGACGGCAAGGGGCGCTGGACGCAGACGGTTGCCATCGGCCGGGCGGTGGTGCTGGTGGTGATCGTGCTGGGCGTGCTGCAGGGGCTGGCCTCCTACCTGCTGCTCCAGGACTCGCTGCACCAGTACCGCCGTGCCCAATGGTTGGTCGACCTCAACCGCGCCTCGCACCAACTGTTCCTTGCTGCCGATTTTCTGGAACGGGAAGGTGCCCAGACCCGCCTGCTGCTGGTGCGCTCCCAGCCACCGGGGCGCTACGAAATGCCCGCGCTGCAGCGCCTGCGTCAGCAGGGCGACCGGGCCTTGGCCGAGGCGCTGCACAGTGTGGAGATGCTGGAAGGGACGAGGGACCGGGCCAACCTGGGCGCGATCCGCCAGCGTTATGACCATCTGGCCAAGCTGCGCGCCGAGATCGACCGCTATTTGCAACACCACCCGGGCCGGGCCGATGAAAGCCTGGCCTTCAGCTGGCAACTGGCCAGCAACCACCTGTTCGAAAGCATCGACGCCGAACTCGCCAACCACTCGTACCGTCTCGGCGACGATGACAACGAGCTCCAGAGCCGGCTCGCCGGGGTCAAGTTCGATGCCTGGCTGCTGCGCCGTGCGATCGGCAGTGAAGGAGCGGCCCTGCTGATGCGCCTCGAGCTGAAACGGCGCCTCAACTCCAGCGACGAAGCCGACCTGGCGTCTCAGCGCGAGCGTGGTCTGCTGATGCTGGAGCTGTTGCAGAGCAATATCCGCTATCTCGGTCCGGGGGCACTGTCGCAGCGTCTCGCGAAGCTCAACGCGGCGACGTACCAGTTGTTCCGGATGAGCAACGCGCAACTTGCCGAGTTGCAAGGCGCGGCGGCCTCGCTGCCGGTCAGCGGAATCTACGTGGAGGCCATACGCCGGGCGCACGACGAGGTGCTGTTCCTGTTCGACGACGCCTCCCGGCTGGCGGAATCGACGCTGGAGGCGCATCGTCAGGCGCTTTATCGCGAGCTGCAGCTGACGGTGCTCGCCTCGCTGCTGGCGTTCGCGCTGTACGCGGCGCTGCTGTTCGCCGTGATGCGCCGCATCCTGCGCCCGCTCCGGCGCCTGCAGCAGGTGCTGGATGCCACCCGCGACGCCATTCTCACGGTCAACGATGAAGGCATCATCCAGATGGCCAACCTGGGGGCCGAGCAGCTGTTCGGCTATCGTCGCGACGAACTGCCAGGACGGGCCTACGGCGAGCTGTTGGAGCTGGAGCAAGCCATGCTGCCGGAGGATGGCGTCACCCCGGAGGGCACCGAGAGCCGTCTGCAGGGGGTCGGCATCCGCCGCGACGGCAGCCGCTTCTTTACCGGTATCACCTTGAGCGGCATGGCGCAGGGGCGCTTCGGGCGTCACACGCGCCGCTTGCTGGTGGTGCGCGACGAACACGAGCAGCGCCTGGTGGAAATGGCGCACGCGCGCAGCCTGGCCCTGCTGTCGGCGATCTCGGGGGTGACCTCGCTGCTGTTGGCCAACCGTGCCCGCCAGCACGTTTTCAGCCGGCTGCTGGCGCTGTTTCTTGAGTTCTGCCATGCCGCCGAGGGCGGGCTGATCGTGGTCGAGCCCGATCCGGCCGGTGGCGAGCGCTTTCGTTTCCTGGCCCGGCAAGGATGCCGCGACACCCTGGCCTGGGATGTTCTGCTGGAATCGATCTCAGAGCTGCTGGCGACGGCCGACGGCGACATGGAACTGGAAATGGGGGCGGCGCCGTGGCGGCTGTTGCCGGTCCGGCAGGAGCAGCGGCTGGTGGCGCTGGTGTGCCTGAAAGCGCCGGATCGGGACGCCATGGCGCAGGCGCAGGACGCCCTGCTCGCGGCGTTTGCCAGCATCATGGGCTTCTACGCCGAAGAAAACCGCCGCAAGGCATCGGAGCAGCGGCTGCGGGCCGTGTTGCAGGAAGAGGAAGCCGTGTACGCGGCCTCGCCGGTCGGCTTGCTGCGCATCGACGAAGACTTCCGGATTCTGCGCGCCAACCACGCGGCAGAACAGCTCTTCGGCACCGCGCGCGGCGGCTTGCTGCCGTTGCATCTGTTCGAACTGGTCGCCGACCAGCAGATCTGGATTCCGCTCGGGCAGGCCTTGTGCCGCGCGCGCGAACAGGGCGACCGCGTGCAGTATGAGGCGGAATGCCTGCGCAGCAACGGCATGCCGGTGTGGGTGCTGATCGAGGGCCAGGCACTGCACGGCGAGAGCGTCCAGGGGGGCATGATTCTGGCCTGCCTCGACATCACCGAGCGCAAACTGGCCGAGTTCGCCCTGCAGCAGGCGCGCGACGAGGCGGCGGAATCCCGTCACCAGCTGCTGGGGGCGATCGAGTCGATTTCCGAGGCCTTCGTGTTGTACGGACCGCACGATCAGCTGCTGCTGTGCAACCAGCGCTTCGCCGACCTGGTCAGCGAGGGGCAGTCAT
Organism: Pseudogulbenkiania sp. NH8B; assembly: GCF_000283535.1. Lineage (GTDB taxonomy): Bacteria > Pseudomonadota > Gammaproteobacteria > Burkholderiales > Chromobacteriaceae > Pseudogulbenkiania > Pseudogulbenkiania ferrooxidans. The sequence goes on along the minus strand of NC_016002.1, from coordinate 4,167,178 downwards.
CCGACGCCCTGCTCGGCATTTCGTTCGAGGACACGGTGCGGGCGTTGCTGCAGCGGGGCGAGCGTCCCGAGCCGGGGCTCGACGCGGAGCAGTGGCTCGCCGAGCGGGTGCATCGCCACAGTCTGGGTGCCTCGTCCTTTTCGCTGCAACTGGGTGAGGCGTGGTGGCAGATCAACGAGCGGCAGATCCCCGGGCGCGGCACGGTCGGGGTCTGGGCCAACATCACCGCGCTCAAGCAGCAGGAGGCGGAGCTGATCGAGGCGTGCCGTCAGGCCGACAGCGCCAATCATGCCAAGAGCGCCTTCCTGGCGGCGATGAGCCACGAAATCCGCACGCCGATGAACGGCGTGCTGGGCATGGTCGAACTGTTGGCGCTGACCCCGCTCGACCCCGAGCAGCACGACGCGGTGGACACCATCCAGGAGTCCGCCAAGACCTTGCTGCGTCTGATCGACGACATTCTGGATTTTTCCAAGATCGAGGCCGGCCGGCTCGACCTCGCACCCGAGGCGACGTCGGTGGCCGGCATCGTCGCCCAGGTGCATGGGCTGTACCTGGAAAACGCCCGGCGCAAGGGGCTGTGGTTCACCACCTGGGTCGACGACCGGGTGGCGCCCTGCCTGTTGCTCGATTCGCTGCGGCTGCGCCAGATCCTGCAGAACTTCGTCAGCAATGCGCTCAAGTTCACCCAGCAAGGCTCGGTCGAGATGCGCGTCTCGCTGCTGGCCGAGGATGAGCTGGCCCAGACCCTGCGTTTCGACGTCGTCGATACCGGCATCGGCATGACCAGGGACACCGTGGCGCGCCTGTTCGAGCCGTTCACTCAGGCCGAGAGCGATACCACCCGCCGCTTCGGCGGTACCGGGCTGGGGCTGGCCATCTGCCGCCGCCTGGCCAGGCTGATGGGGGGAGACGTCAGCCTCGACAGCGAACCGGGGCAAGGCAGCTGCGCCACGCTGACGCTGTCGGCCGCGGTGTTGGAGGCATCGCCTGCGCCGCTCGCCGATGCGCCGCCCGTGCCCTTGGGCCTCGACCGGACGGTGCTGGCCGGTTTCAAGCCGATCCTCTTCGTCGAAGACAACCCGACCAATCGCAAGCTGGGACAGAAGCAGCTGGAGCTGCTGGGCTACCCGGTGGAGGTGGCGGAAGACGGCGTGCAGGCCTTGCAGCGCTGGCGCAGTGGGCACTTCTCGCTGATCCTGAGCGATTGCCATATGCCGGTGATGGACGGCTATCAGCTGGCACGCGCCATCCGCCAGCACGAGCAGCTTGGCGAGGGGGGCGGCCGGATCCCGATCGTCGCCTGCACCGCCAACGCCGGCAAGGAAGAGGCGGACCGCGCGCTGGCGGCCGGCATGGATGATTTTCTCACCAAGCCGCTCAACCTGGCCCAGCTTGGCCGGATGCTGGAGAAGTGGCTGTGCCGCCCGGCCGTGGCGGACATGGCGGCGGAGCCCGGCCCGGAGCCGGCGGCGCCTAAGGGCGAGCCGGTGGAGCGCTCCGCCCTGGCGGTCTACAGCAATGGGGACCGCATGCTGGAATGGGAAATCCTGCAGGACTTCCTGCAGAGCAACCAAGAAGACGTCGTCGCGCTGCGCGCCGCGGTAGACGCCAACGACGGCGCGCGCGTGGCGTGGGCCGCGCACCGTATCAAGGGGGCCAGCCGCATGGTCGGCGCCATGGCGCTGGGCGCGGTGGCCGAGGCGCTGGAAACGGCCGCGCGCCAGCCGGAACCGGGCGGGTTCGGAACCGGCATGGCGGAGTTCGAGGCCCGGCTGCAGGAGCTCACCGTCTGGCTGGAGGCGGAAGGCCAGTCGGCCTGAGCCGGCGCATGCGCTGGTCCGCAGCGCCATGAAAAAACCGCCAGCCTTGCGCCTGGCGGTCCGGCTTCGGCCAACGCTTGCGTTACAGCCGGAAGCGCGACACGGCGTCGTGCAGGCCCTTGGCCATGCTGTCGATGTCATGCACCACCCGCGTGGCCAGGGCCACGGCGCTGCGCGTTTCCGTCACCACCCCCGCCACCTGTTCCACGCTGCCGGCAATGCTGGTGCCGGCCTGGCTTTGCTCGGACATCGAATAGGCGACGTTGCGGAACAGCGCCAGGGTCTGTTCGGCGCTGCGGCTGATGCGATGGAGGGTCTCGGCCGCTTCATTCACTTGGCTCGCGCCGTTTTCCACCGCCGGCCGGATTTCCTCCATGCGTGCCGATACCGTCGACGTCTCGCTCACCACCGCACCGATGATGCTGGCGATCTCGCTGGTGGCCTCGGCGGTGCGTTCCGCCAGCTTGCGCACCTCGTCCGCCACCACGGCAAAGCCGCGCCCGGTCTCGCCGGCGCGCGCCGCCTCGATGGCCGCGTTGAGCGCCAGCAGGTTGGTCTGGTTGGCGATGTCGCGAATGGTCTCGGCGATACCGCTGATGCTGCTGGTGTGCTCGGCCAGGCGCACCACCATGGCGGCGGCACCGGTCACCTGGCCGGAGACGGCGAGGATGCTTCCGGCCGCCTCCTGGGCGACGCCGCAGCCGCTGCGCGCCAGCTCCGCCATGGTCTGCGAGTCGCTTTCGGTCTGCCGTGCGCTGTCGGAAACGTGGTCGATGCTGACCGACAGCTGTTCGATGGCGGCGGCGGCGGAGGTGGTCGACTCGCTGGCCGTGTTCGATACCTGGTCCAGCTTGCGCATCTCGCCGGCCAGTTCCTGGGCGGTATGCGTCATCAGCGCCGACGAGCGGTTGATCTGCTCGATCATTTGGCGCAGCCCGGACTGCATGCGCCGCATCGCCATCAGCAAGCTGTGTTCCTGGCCCTGAGCGACGATGTCGCGGCTCAGGTCGCCGGCGGCGATGGCCTCCATGATTTCGGCGGCGTAGGCGGGTTCACCGCCCAGCGTGCCGATGATGCGCCGTGACATGGCCAGCGACAGTAGGCCGACCCCGATCATGACCGCCGCGCTAACGCCGAGCAGCAGCGATGCCTCGCGCCAGAAGATGGCGTCGACGTCGTCGACGAAGATGCCGGTGCCGACCGTCCAGCCCCAGCGCTCGTAGCGCACCACGCCGTTGAGCTTCGGTATCGGCTGCTGGCTGCTGCCGCGCGAGGTCTGGATCGTGGTGATGCCGTACTTGTGACCCGCCAGCGCCTCCTCGTAGGCCGCCACCGTGGTGCGCCCGTCCGGCAGCGTGCTGCCGAGATCCACCTTGCCCACGCGTTCCGCCTTGGGATGGACCTTGAGCACGTTGTTGGCGTCGCGGGCGAAGAAGTAGAGGTCGTCCACGCGCAGCATGTTGAGGGCGGCGCTGGCCTGCCGTTCGGCCTCGGCGCGGCTCAGCTTGCCCTGTTGTTCCAGGGCGCCATAACGGTTCATCACACCCTCCGCCATGCGCAGGGCCACCGTGATCTGTTCGCTCTTCTGGCTGTAGAGCTCGCTGCGCAGCGAGTGGAGCGCCAGGCCGGCGATGAGCAGGGTGCCGAGAAAGCTGGCGAGGACAAGGATCATTAGTCGTGTGCGTAGGCGCATGCTGTGTGCTCCAGATGGTCTGTGTCGAGTGTCGTCCGGTCTGCCGGGGGGCCGGCCAGCCGGGCCACGGCGGTGTGGATGTTGTTGTCAGGGCCGTGGCCGTTGGATTTTAAATTATGTGTGTAAGCAAACGGCCATGCATCCTTGGTTTTTGTTTCAAACACTGGCGGGCTGGGAGGCGGCTCCCATGGGGCATGGTCTGGCCGGATGGGTTGGTGCTTTTTTGGGGTGAAGCGGGGGTGATTTTTCGGACGGATTTTTCTGACGCCGTGGTGGAGTTATGACGTTCTTTTCTTTGTTTGTAATTTATGCAATGAAATACATTATTTATTTACGTAAATAATTGTATGCCGGCGATGTCGGGCTCTTGCAGGATTGAGCGCTGCTGTGCTGGTGGGTCCCTGCGGGCTCGCTGTCTTTACGGGGCGCGGACAACACCCGGTGCGGCGATTTTGGCCAGGCGCGCGGCGGCAGGCAGTACACGTAGCACGGCAACGCCGCGCAACGACGCCGCGGTGCTTGGGCGGTCAGGGCTTTGCAAAGGTGCTTATCCTGGGGCACGGCAGCGCCGCCTCGGGGCCGGTGGGGGCGGAATCAGGGCATGGCCGGAGTCGACGGCAGGCCCGAGGGGCGGGCGCGAGGCGGAGGAGGGAGGAGCGTTGCAGCGGTCGGCGCAGGAAGCGCCGGGTGACACGAGGCAGCAGGGGAGGGTGAGGGCCGGCGCCTCGTCAGGGAAGACGCCGGCACGGGTCATGGCTAGTGGGCGGAGCGCTCGTCGGCCATGCGGTCGAACAGTTGCAGCATGGCTTGGCTGTGCTGCTCCAGCTCGCTCATCAGCTGGATGATCTGGTTTTCGTCCATGCTGTCCGGCTGCTGCGAGGCGCTGAGCGCCGACGACACGCATTGCGCCAGGGCGGCTTGCGGCTGCCGGTATTCGCCGTAGGCACGGGTGGCGGCAAAGGCGTGCAGGTGTTCGTCCAGCTGCTCCTGGCGCAGCGGCGGGCCGGCCTGCTGCCCCTCCTCGACGGCATGGTAGACGTGCTGCTTGAACATGATGTGGCCGACCTTGACCAGCGACGATTGCGATTTGTCGCGCACCCGGTACACCTGGCTGGTCGCTTCGTCCGAGCTTTGCGCCAGACGCGCGAAATGCTGGCGGAAGGCGTCGACCGAGGTCTTGACCTCGTTGGCGACGCCGCCGGCCTGCTGCGACTTGCTCTGCATGTCGGCGATGCGGGCCGACAGCGAGGCCAGCACGGTCTGCACCTGGTGGGCGGTGTCCTTGCTGCGCTCGGCCAGCTTGCGCACCTCGTCGGCGACCACGGCGAAGCCGCGCCCGGTCTCGCCGGCGCGCGCTGCCTCGATGGCCGCGTTGAGCGCCAGCAGGTTGGTCTGGTCGGCGATGTCGGAGATGGCCGAGAGCGAGCTCTCGATGCCTTGCCACGCCTGGTTCAGCGCATGGCTGGCGTCGCTCATGCTGTGCACGCTGGCGGCGATGGTGTCGAGGCTGCCGCTCAGGCGGGCGGCGCTCTCCAGGCTTTCGCGGGCGCCGTCGGCATTGCTGCGCGTGATGTCCGACACGGTTTCCATGGCCTCGCTGATGGCGGCGAGGTCGGCCTGGTTGGCGGCCAGGTTCTGGCGCAGGTTGGGGGCGTTGAGATGGTTCAGCTGCGAGGACAGCCGGTTGCGCCGCACGAACTCGCTGTTGTCTTCCATGGCCTGGATCGCCTTGTCGATGTTGTCCATCGAGCTGGCGAACACGCCGGGCAGGCCTACCTTCAGCGGGCGCCGGCTGTAATCGCCGCGGCTGACACGGCCGAAGCAGGTGTTCATTTCCTTGAAGTAGGTTTCCACCAGGTCCATGAAGTCGTTCAGCTCCCAGGCCACCATGCCGACTTCGCCCTGTTTCTGGGTGCGCGTGGCGCGGTGGTGCAGCTCGCCCGAGCGGGCGTAGCCGAGCTGTTCGTGCAGGGTGTCCAGGGTGGCCAGGATGCGGCCGGACTGGCGTTGGATGAAGGCCGAGGCCAGCAGCGAGCACAGCAACACCAGGCCCAGGATGTAGGGCTGGGCGCCGTCCGGGGCGAAGAAGTGGGCGACGAAACTCAGCACCAGCAGCAGGTTGAAGGCGAGCAGGGCGAACTTGATGTAGTCGCGGATGAAGGGGGAGCGTTTGCGCTGGAGTGGGGTGTTCATCGCTGGGCTGCTCCCGCTTGGGCCGGTTTGTTCAGGTCCAGCACCATGTTTTCGAACGAGCTGTACTGGCGGCGTTTGACCTCTTCCAGCAGCCAGGCCACCGAGGCGTCGGGAGCGGTGGCCTTGCCGCTGCTGGCCTCGATCTCGCGCATGCGGCGGTAGAGCTCGGTCATGGTGTCGATCGCCTTGCGCGTGGCGCAGCGTCGCACCGAGTAGTAGCCCATCAGCTGGCCGTGCCGGTCGTAATCCGGCGTGATGTTGGCCATGACCCAGTAATAGTCGCCGTCGGCGGTGTAGTTCTTGATGATGCCGAAGAACTCCTGGCCGGCCTGCAGCGTTTTCCACAGCAGGCGGTACACGCCGCGCGGCATGTCAGGGTGGCGGATGATGTTGTGCGGTTGTCCCAGCAGCTGCGGTTCGGCGTACCGGGAGATGCGCATGAAGACCCGGTTGGCGTAGCTGATGTGGCCCTTGGGGTCGGTCTTGGTGATGATCAGTTCGTCCGGCTGCAGGGTGACTTCCCGGCTGGCCGTTGTCGTGGCGTCCATGTTTCTCTCCCATCTTGTCTGCCCGCTGGGTGTGCACGCCCAAGGCTTTGTTATGACAGTGTGGATGAGCTCCCCGGGCGCGGCAAGAACATTGTCAACGCGGCTGTGGTATCAGATGTCGGCCCACATTCTCAAGAGATTGTGATAGTTGGCGGTGAGCATGATCAGCGCGTCGTTGTCGCCGTGCGTGCGGCGCAGGCTGCTGATGGCGCTGTCCATGTCGAACAGCAGGCTGCGCCTGGCGTCGTCGCGCACCATGCTCTGGGTCCAGAAGAACGAGGCGATGCGCGCGCCGGCGGTGACCGGTTCGACGCGGTGCAGGCTGGTTGACGGGTACAGCACCATGTCGCCGGCAGGCAGCTTCACCTGGTGCAGGCCGTAGCAGTCCTCGACCACCAGTTCGCCGCCCTGGTATTCGTCCGGGCCGGTGAAGAACAGCGTGCAGGACACGTCGGTGCGCACCCAGTCGCCGCTGAAGGGATCGGCGCGCACGGCGTTGTCGACGTGGTTGCCGAAGTCCATGCCGCCCTGGTAGCAGTTGAACAGCGGCGGAAAGACCTTCTTGGGCAGCGCGGCGGAGAAGAACAGGCTGTTGCGCTGGAGCGCGGCTTCCACCATGGCGGACAGCTCGCGTGCCTCGGCGCAGTCCTGCGGCAACTGCAGGTTGCGTTTGACTTGCGCCGACTGGCTGCCGGCGGTGAGGCGGCCGTCGGCCCACGGGGCGCGTTCGAGCAGGGCGCGGCCGTGCGCCAGTTCTTCGGGGGTGAGGACGTCGGGGACGTGGAGCAGCATGTGCGTTGCCTTTCGGGCGCCGTGCCGGCGCGGTTGTTCGATGCGGAGTCGGGGGCAAGGGCTTCGGCCAACCCCGGGGTTGGCCGAAGCCCGGACGCGGGGGGACTCAGTACTTGTAGCCGATGGTCAGCTGCGCCTCGCGCTGGTTGCCGGCGTAGGCGTGGCCGGTGTACTGGCCGATGTAGTACTTCTTGTTGGTGAGGTTGTTCAGGTTGAGCTGCACCTTGTACTTGCGGGTCTCGTACGCCAGCATCGCGTCGTAGCGGATGAAGCCCGGCAGGTAGTTGGCCGTCGACTGGTCCTTGCTGCTGTCGCTGGAATAGCGTTTGCCGGTGTAGTAGGCGCCGAAACCGGCGGTGACGGTGTCGCTTAGCTTGTAGGTGGTCCACAGGTTGGCGGCCCGCTTCGGCGTGTACTTCGGCACCGCCCCGGCGTTGGCGTCGGAGGCCGACTGGGTGGTGTTGTTCCAGCCCTGGTCGATCACCGGGTCCAGCAGCGCGGCGCCGGCGAATACCGACCAGTTCTCGCTCAGGCGGCCGGCCACCTCGAACTCGATGCCGTCGGTGTGGCGCTTGGCGTACAGGATGCTGATGTCGGGCGACAGCGCGTCGGTGTTGCGCTCGTTGTACTTGATGGTGCGGAACAGCGCGGTGCGGAAGGAGGCGTCGCCGTCCAGCAGGTCCCATTTGGCGCCGATCTCGTAATGCTCGTTGCGCTCCGGCTTGAGCCGGTCGGCGCTGGCGCCGCTGGTGACGTCGAACTGGTAGGCCTCGCCGGACGGGTTCATCAGGTTGCTGTAGCCGGCGTAGTAGCTCTGGCTGGTGCTGGGCTGCCAGATCAGGCCGGTGCGGTAGCTCATGCCCTTGTCGTCGCGCACGTTCTCGCGGCTGACGCTGCCGTTGCTGTAGGCCTTGTAGCTGCCTTCCAGCCGGTCCTGGCGCAGCCCGGCCATGAATTTCCACTGCGGGGTCAGCTCGACGGTATCGGTGGCGTAGAGCGCCCAGTTGCGCGTGACGTAGCTGTTGGACGGGCTGGTGCTGTAGCTGCCGGTGTAGCTGACGGCGCTGGGGTCGCCGACCGTGGTCAGCAGGTTGGCGATGTTCTGGCTGGCGACGATGCTGAAGGCGTCCTGGGTCTCGTGGGTGAATTCGACCCCCGCCAGCAGGTTGTGGCGCAGCCCGCCGGTGTCGAAGCGGCCGGTGTAGTCGTTGCTCCACGCCTGCACCTCGGTGAGCGAGCCGCGGTTCTTGCCGGAATAGCGCAGCAGGGTGGCGCCGGTCACCGGGGTGCCGGCGCTGACGCCGCCGCTGTTGCTGTCGTTGCGCAGCTGCGGCTGGGCCACGGTGAGCCAGCGGTCATAGCGGCCGACGCGCAGCTGGCTGCTCAGTTCGTGGTCTTCGGCCAACTTGTGGCTCAGGCGCACGGTGGAGATGTCGGTCTGGATGTCCTCGCTGTTCATGCCCTGCAGGCCGTAGTAGCGGTCGGCCGGCACGTCGATCGGACGGTGCGTGTTCGGGTCGTACGGCACGCCCAGCATCGGCGTGTTGTTCTCGGTCAGGTGCAGGTGCGACAGCGTCAGCGTGGTCGGCTCGCCCAGGCCGAAGGCGAGCGACGGCGCCACGCCCCAGCGTTTCGCCACCTCGATGCCGTTGGGCGTGCCGTCGTTGGTCGCCATCAGGTTCAGGCGCGCGGCCGCCGTGTCGCTGAAGGCCTGGTTGATGTCCAGCGTCATGCGCTGGAAGTCGTCGCTGCCCACGGTCAGGCTGCCCTCGAGCTTTTCCCCGGCGAACGGCGTCTTGCTGACCTGGTTGACCACGCCGCCGGTGCTGCCGCGGCCGAACAGCATCGAGCTCGCCCCCTTCAGCACCTCGATCTTCTCGTCGTTGAACGGGTCGCGGTTGTACTGCGCCACGTCGCGCTGGCCGTCGCGGTAGGTGTCCTGGAACGCCGCGAAGCCGCGCAGGTAGACCTGGTCGCCGGAGCGGCCGCCTTCGCCGGCGGCGAAGGTGATGCCCGACACGTTCTTCAGCGCATCCTTCAGGTTGCTGGCCAGCTGGTCGTCCAGCAACTGGCGGTTGACCACGGTGATCGCCTGCGGGATGTCCTTCAGCGCCTGCTTCTGCTTGCCGATGTTCGAGGTCTCGGTCTTGTAGCTGCCGCGCAGCGGCTGCTCGGCGGTCACGCTGACCGTCTCGAGTTCGGCGCTGTCCGCCGTGGTGCCGGTGGCGTAGGCCAGCGCCGGCGACAGCGCCGCCGCCAGCATGCCGGCGGTGAGCCGGGCCGGCAGTTTGGAGTGAGCGACGTTGGCCGAAGACTTCAGGCTCTGTGGGCTCATGGTTTCCTCTGCAAAAGGGTGGGTGGTGACGGATTCCGGGCGCAAGACGACCCGCGGCCTCCCTCTGTGATGGAGGTCCGTGGGGCGTGTCGCGCGGGAATCAGGGGTGGATCAGGGGGCTTCGGTGACGAAGCCGATGCGGCTCACGCCGCTCTGCTGGGCGCTGGCCAGCGCCTCGGCGACGTACTCGTAGCGCGCGTTCTTGTCGGCGCGCAGGTGCAGTTCGACCTGCGGGTTGGCGCGCGCGGCGGCGGCGAAACGCGCCGCCAGCGCCTCGCGCGCCACCGGGGCGTCGTTCCAGAAGTAGCGGCCGTCCGGCTGGACCGCCAGGCGGATCGCCTCCGGCTTGTCCTCGAAGCGGGCCGCCGCCGCCTGCGGCAGCTCGACCTTGACCGCGTTGGTCAACAGCGGCGCGGTGAGGATGAACACCACCAACAGCACCAGCATCACGTCGACCAGCGGCGTGGTGTTGATCTCCGCCATCGGGGCGTGCTCGCCCTTGTCGAAACTACCGAACGCCATCGATCTCTCCCGCCTGGGTCAGCAGTTGCGCGTGCAGGTCGTGCGCGAAGTGGTCCATCTGCTGCGCCATCACCCGCTGCAGGCGCATGAAGGTGTTGTACGCCAGCACCGCCGGAATCGCCGCCGCCAGGCCGGCGGCGGTCGCCACCAGCGCCTCGCCGATCGGCCCCGCCACGGTGGCGATCGACACCTGGCCCTGTGCGCCGATGTTCACCAGCGCGTGGTAGATGCCCCACACCGTGCCGAACAGGCCGATGAACGGCGCGGTCGAGCCGACCGAGGCCAGCAGCGTCATGCCCGCCTCGTGGCGGCCGGTCTCCTGCGCCAGCCGTTTGCGGATGGCGCGGGTGAGGAATTCGTTCAGGTCGCAGGCCTGCCCCAGCGAGCGCTGCGCGTTGGCGTGGAAGTGGCGCAGCGCCGACAGCCCGTCGCGCGCTAGGTTGGCGTAGGCCGAATTCGACTCGGCCAGTGCCGCTTCCGCCGTCGGCCAGCTCGCGGCGTTCCACAACGCGGCTTCGGCCAACTTGTTGTCGCGGCGCGCACGCCAGCCCTGCACGGCGCGCAGCGCGATGACGTACCAGGTCAGGATCGACATGGCGATGAGCAGCATGAACACCGTCACGAGCACGGCGTCCCCCTGGTGGAATACGGTCAGCAGATTCATGGTTCAGTGGCTTTTGATGGAAAAATCGACGGGTACGATGAAGTTGAAAGGAATGGCTTCCTGCCCGCGCCGGGCCGGCACGAAGCGCCATTGGCGCACCGCCTCCAGCGCCGCGCGGTCCAGCCGCGGGTAGCCGCTGCTCTGCGCCAGGCTGACGTCCAGCGGGCGGCCTTCGGCGCTCACCTGCACCCGCACCCGCACCGTGCCGGCCTCGTTCAGCTCCAGCGACAGCGCCGGGTAGCGCGGCTTGGGGTTGTCCAGGTAGCCGCCGCGGTAGAGCGGCGGGGTGATCGGGGCGTCGGCCGCCTCGGCCGCCTTGGCCGGGGCCGCACTGCTGGCGGTGGCGGCGGCCTCGCTGCGGTGCTCCTCCGGCGCCGGGGCCGGGGACGGCGTGGCGCTCGGTGTCGCCGCACTGGGACGCGGCGCCGAGGTACTCAATAGCGGCGGGGAGGTGGCCGCGCTACGGCGCGCGGCCGGGCGCTCGGGCCTGGGCTTCGGCTCGGGGCGTGGCGCCGCCTGCACGGCCGGCGCCGGAGCGGCCGGATGAGGTGCGGCAAGGGACACCAGTTCCATGCATGCCAATTGCGGCGGTATGATCGGCACGTGTTGAGCGGCCAGCAGAGTCAACCCGGCCAGCGCGGCGACGTGCAGCAGGGTGACGCCGCTCAGGGCGGCAAAACGTTCGGTACGCGAGTTCATGCGAGAATGATAACGCAAATTATTATCATTCACATAGTGACTGTGCGCATTTGATACAGGTCAACGGAGGCATCCGGCGTCGGGCGTAGCATGGTTCCATCCCCTATTGCCTTCCATCACTTGCCGGAGCGTGCCATGCACATCGACCATCACCCCCTCGCCGCCGAGTTTCCCGGCGATCAGGACAAGATCCACCATCTCAAGCAGGATAGCGCCCGCTTTACCCGCCTGTTCATCGACTACGAGCAGGCCGACAAGGCCGTGGTGCGCATCGAGAACGAGCTGGAGGCCGCCAGCGACGTGGAACTGGAACGGCTCAAGAAAACCCGTCTGGCGCTGAAGGACGAACTCTACCGGCTGATCCGCGGCGGCGTGTCCTGACCCGCTTGCAATCCGTCCACTTGCCTACATATCCTGAAAAGCTGCTGGCAGCTCGCCGGTAGCTTTTTTCATTGGAACAAGAACATGCAGCAGTTTGACGGAACCACCATCGTCTCCGTCCGCCGTGGACAGCGCGTGGCGCTGGGCGGTGACGGACAGGTCACCCTCGGCAATATCGTGATCAAGGCCACCGCGCGCAAGGTTCGCCGCCTCTATCACGACAAGGTGCTGGCCGGTTTTGCCGGCGGCACCGCCGATGCCTTCACCCTCTTCGAGCGCTTCGAAGCCAAGCTGGAAAAGCACCAGGGCCACCTGGTGCGCTCGGCGGTGGAACTCGCCAAGGACTGGCGCACCGACCGCATGCTGCGCCGCCTGGAAGCGATGCTGATCGTGGCCGACAAGGAAAGCACGCTCATCATCACCGGCAACGGCGACGTGCTCGAGCCCGAGCAAGGCATCGCGGCGATCGGCTCCGGCGGCGCCTACGCCCAGTCGGCGGCGCGCGCGCTGTTCGAGAACACCGAACTCGACCCGGCCGTGGTGGTCAAGAAGTCGCTGGAGATCGCCGGCGACATCTGCATCTACACCAACCACAACCACCTGATCGAGACGCTGGACTGAAAGCCCATCGACCCGGCCACCGCCTCCGCCGCCTGAGCGCCTGCGGCGCTCGCACCGAGGAGGCCGGCACGCCCGTCGCGATGGGGTTTGCCAAAGCACGCCCCGAGCGTCTCGGGGCCACCGTAACATCCGACCGCCGCGACTCTATATAAGAGTGTGCGGGGGTCCCAGCCGGAGCCGGACCCGAGCTTGGCCGACGCCTTCGGCCAACCTTGCCGGAAATACGCCATGACCCAAATGACCCCGCCGGAAATCGTTCACGAGCTGAACAAGCACATCATCGGCCAGGACGCCGCCAAACGCGCCGTGGCCATCGCCCTGCGCAACCGCTGGCGCCGCCAGCAGGTGAGCGAACCGCTCAAGAGCGAAATCACCCCCAAGAACATCCTGATGATCGGCCCGACCGGCGTCGGCAAGACCGAAATCGCGCGCCGCCTGGCACGGCTCGCCAACGCCCCCTTCATCAAGGTCGAAGCCACCAAGTTCACCGAGGTCGGCTACGTCGGCCGCGACGTCGACACCATCATCCGCGACCTCACCGAGATCGCCATCAAGGACACCCGCGACGCCGCCATCAAGCGCCTGCGTCACCGCGCCGAAGACGCCGCCGAAGACCGCATCCTCGACGTGCTGCTGCCGCCGGCCCGTCAGCCGGCCGGCTTCTTCGCCGGCGAGGAGGACGCGCCCGCCAGCAAGCCCGAAGACAGCGCCACCCGGCTCAAATTCCGCAAGATGCTGCGCGAGGGCAAGCTCGACGACAAGGAAATCGAAATCAACGTCGCCGCGCCGCAGGGCAAGATGGAAATCCTCGCCCCGCCGGGCATGGAAGACTTCTCCAGCCAGCTGCAGACCATGTTCCAGGGCCTGGGCGCCGGCAAGCAGAAGGCGCGCAAGCTGAACGTGGCCGAAGCGCTCAAGCTGGTCATCGAAGAAGAAGCCGCCAAGCTGGTCAACGAAGACGAGATCAAGCAGGAAGCACTGCAGAACGTCGAACAGAACGGCATCGTCTTCATCGACGAAATCGACAAGGTCGCCAGCCGCAGCGAAGGCAACGGCGCCGACGTCTCGCGCGCCGGCGTGCAGCGCGACCTGTTGCCGCTGGTCGAAGGCACCACCGTCACCACCAAGTACGGCATGGTCAAGACCGACCACATTCTGTTCATCGCCTCCGGTGCCTTCCACCTCGCCAAGCCGTCCGACCTGATTCCGGAACTGCAGGGCCGCTTCCCGATCCGCGTCGAACTGACCTCGCTGACCGTCGACGACTTCCGCCAGATTCTCACCAACACCGACGCCTGCCTGACGCGCCAGTACGAAGCGCTGCTCGCGACCGAAGGTGTCGAGCTGGTGTTCGCCGACAGCGGCATCCAGCGCATGGCCGAGATCGCCTGGCACGTCAATGAAAAGACCGAGAACATCGGGGCGCGCCGTCTGTACACCGTGATCGAAAAGCTGCTCGAGGAAATCTCCTTCGACGCCCGCACCGGCCGCTTCGAAGTCGACGCCGCCTACGTCGACAGCAAGCTCGACATGCTGTCGCAGCGCGAAGACCTGGCGCGCTACGTGCTGTAACGGGGTGCTGTACCGCTTCCGACTTGTGCGGAAGCGGTGTTTCCTAAAAAAGCCGGCGAAAACGCCGGCTTTTTGCTTTTTTGCATGGCACCGGCGGGCCGGAAGCGGCGCGGCGGGCGGGTGAGTCGGATAGGTGGCAAAAAATGTCTATCGGGTAAGTTGTTTCTATTCAGTGGTTTGCGTTGCTATTTTTGCGGAGAGGCGCTTTTTTTGCGGTTTTCTGCAAAAAGGCGTTGACGGGGTGGGGGTCGGGGCGTATAGTTCGCCTCCTCAGCTGACGCAGCGACGGAAACGACGCAGTCAGCACCGCTCTTTAACAAACAGAATAACCGATAGGTGTGAGTGCTCGGCAAAGCCGACACTTGCACTGCAAGACAGGAAATACCTGATATTTCTTTGATCTTGCGTGCCAAAAATTGCTATGAGATTGAACTGAAGAGTTTGATCCTGGCTCAGATTGAACGCTGGCGGCATGCTTTACACATGCAAGTCGAACGGTAACAGGGGCTTCGGCCCGCTGACGAGTGGCGAACGGGTGAGTAATGCGTCGGAACGCACCGAGTAATGGGGGATAACGCAGCGAAAGCTGTGCTAATACCGCATACGCTCCGAGGAGGAAAGCAGGGGATCGTAAGACCTTGCGTTATTCGAGCGGCCGACGTCTGATTAGCTAGTTGGTGGGGTAAAGGCCCACCAAGGCGACGATCAGTAGCGGGTCTGAGAGGATGATCCGCCACACTGGGACTGAGACACGGCCCAGACTCCTACGGGAGGCAGCAGTGGGGAATTTTGGACAATGGGCGCAAGCCTGATCCAGCCATGCCGCGTGTCTGAAGAAGGCCTTCGGGTTGTAAAGGACTTTTGTCCGGGAGCAAATGCCGGTGGCTAATATCCACTGGAGCTGAGAGTACCGGAAGAATAAGCACCGGCTAACTACGTGCCAGCAGCCGCGGTAATACGTAGGGTGCAAGCGTTAATCGGAATTACTGGGCGTAAAGCGTGCGCAGGCGGTTGTGTAAGTCTGATGTGAAAGCCCCGGGCTCAACCTGGGAACGGCATTGGAGACTGCACAGCTAGAGTGCGTCAGAGGGGGGTAGAATTCCACGTGTAGCAGTGAAATGCGTAGAGATGTGGAGGAATACCGATGGCGAAGGCAGCCCCCTGGGATGACACTGACGCTCATGCACGAAAGCGTGGGGAGCAAACAGGATTAGATACCCTGGTAGTCCACGCCCTAAACGATGTCAATTAGCTGTTGGGGGTTTGAATCCTTGGTAGCGTAGCTAACGCGTGAAATTGACCGCCTGGGGAGTACGGCCGCAAGGTTAAAACTCAAAGGAATTGACGGGGACCCGCACAAGCGGTGGATGATGTGGATTAATTCGATGCAACGCGAAAAACCTTACCTGCTCTTGACATGTCCGGAACCTCGCAGAGACGCGAGGGTGCCCGAAAGGGAGCCGGAACACAGGTGCTGCATGGCTGTCGTCAGCTCGTGTCGTGAGATGTTGGGTTAAGTCCCGCAACGAGCGCAACCCTTGTCATTAGTTGCCATCATTTAGTTGGGCACTCTAATGAGACTGCCGGTGACAAACCGGAGGAAGGTGGGGATGACGTCAAGTCCTCATGGCCCTTATGAGCAGGGCTTCACACGTCATACAATGGTCGGTACAGAGGGTCGCCAAGCCGCGAGGTGGAGCCAATCTCATAAAACCGATCGTAGTCCGGATCGCACTCTGCAACTCGAGTGCGTGAAGTCGGAATCGCTAGTAATCGCAGATCAGCATGCTGCGGTGAATACGTTCCCGGGTCTTGTACACACCGCCCGTCACACCATGGGAGTGGGGGATACCAGAAGTGGCTAGGATAACCTTCGGGAGTCCGGTTACCACGGTATGCTTCATGACTGGGGTGAAGTCGTAACAAGGTAGCCGTAGGGGAACCTGCGGCTGGATCACCTCCTTTCTAGAGAAGGGCCGAGTCGAGTACTCACAGCCTATCGGTTATTCGCGTTAAGGGCATAGTTGGTTTGCGAAAGCGGATCGACGAAGGCAACTGGGTTTGTAGCTCAGCTGGTTAGAGCACCGTCTTGATAAGGCGGGGGTCGTTGGTTCGAGTCCAACCAGACCCACCATTTGACCTGTTGGGGGATTAGCTCAGTTGGGAGAGCACCTGCTTTGCAAGCAGGGGGTCGTCGGTTCGATCCCGTCATCCTCCACCAATCGACAGTGCAAACAAAAACGAACTCGGTGAGTTTGGTTCTGTTTGCGTTGTTCGCGTGCCGCGCAAGCGGCGCAGCAAAAACGCCCGATCTTTAACAAACTGAAGAAGCCGAATTAACAAGACGGCGAGAAATGAGATGAAGTTAACTCTTCATCGAGTGACTTGCTGACTTTGGGTAATTTGATTGTATCTGTGCCATGTCGCCATATCAAAAGGGGCGGTGTGGTACGTCGCACAAACATTCACTGTCGTGGACGTGCCGGATTGATCGCAAGATCAACCCAGGTTACTGAAATGATAGGGTCAAGCGACTAAGTGCATCTGGTGGATGCCTTGGCGATCACAGGCGATGAAGGACGTGTAAGCCTGCGAAAAGCTTCGGGGAGCTGGCAATAGAGCGATGATCCGGAGATATCCGAATGGGGAAACCCACCTAGCAATAGGTACTCCTTGCTGAACACATAGGCAAGGTAGAGCGAACGCGGAGAACTGAAACATCTAAGTACCCGCAGGAATAGAAATCAACCGAGATTCCGTCAGTAGTGGCGAGCGAACGCGGAACAGCCTGTACGTGTTATGGATTGTGTTAGTGGAAGGCCCTGGAAATGGCCGCCATAGTGGGTGATAGCCCCGTACACGAAAACGCATTCCAAGGACTAGGCGTACGAGAAGTAGGGCGGGACACGCGAAATCCTGTCTGAAGATGGGGGGACCATCCTCCAAGGCTAAATACTCGTGATCGACCGATAGTGAACCAGTACCGTGAGGGAAAGGCGAAAAGAACCCCGGGAGGGGAGTGAAATAGAACCTGAAACCGGATGCATACAAACAGTGGGAGCCTCGCAAGGGGTGACTGCGTACCTTTTGTATAATGGGTCAGCGACTTACGTTCAGTAGCGAGCTTAACCGAATAGGGGAGGCGTAGGGAAACCGAGTCCGAATAGGGCGCTTTAGTTGCTGGGCGTAGACCCGAAACCGAGTGATCTATCCATGGCCAGGATGAAGGTGCGGTAACACGCACTGGAGGTCCGAACCCACTAGTGTTGCAAAACTAGGGGATGAGCTGTGGATAGGGGTGAAAGGCTAAACAAACTCGGAGATAGCTGGTTCTCCCCGAAAACTATTTAGGTAGTGCCTCATGTATCACTTCCGGGGGTAAAGCACTGTTATGGCTAGGGGGTCATTGCGATTTACCAAACCATGGCAAACTCTGAATACCGGAAAGTGCGAGCATGGGAGACAGACGGTGGGTGCTAACGTCCATCGTCAAGAGGGAAACAACCCAGACCGCCGGCTAAGGTCCCAAATGATCAGTTAAGTGGTAAACGAAGTGGGAAGGCCTAGACAGCCAGGATGTTGGCTTAGAAGCAGCCATCATTTAAAGAAAGCGTAATAGCTCACTGGTCGAGTCGTCCTGCGCGGAAGATGTAACGGGGCTCAAACTGATAACCGAAGCCGCGGATTTGCACGCAAGTGCAGATGGTAGGGGAGCGTTCTGTAGGTCTGTGAAGGTGTGTCGTAAGGCATGCTGGAGATATCAGAAGTGCGAATGCTGACATGAGTAGCGATAAAGCGGGTGAAAAGCCCGCTCGCCGAAAGCCCAAGGTTTCCTACGCAACGTTCATCGGCGTAGGGTGAGTCGGCCCCTAAGGCGAGGCTGAAAAGCGTAGTCGATGGGAAACGGGTCAATATTCCCGTACTTTCGTATAGTGCGATGTGGGGACGGAGAAGGTTAGGTCAGCCAGGTGTTGGATGCCCTGGTTCAAGCCGGTAGGTGGAAGGAGTAGGCAAATCCGCTCCTTTGTTAACACCGAGACGTGATAACGAGGTTCTACGGAACCGAAGTGACTGATACCACGCTTCCAGGAAAAGCCACTAAGCTTCAGCTATACGAGAACCGTACCGCAAACCGACACAGGTGGGCAGGATGAAAATTCTAAGGCGCTTGAGAGAACTCAGGAGAAGGAACTCGGCAAATTGATACCGTAACTTCGGGAGAAGGTATGCCTCTTAAGGTGTAGGACCTCGCGTCTGAAGCCTCGAGAGGTCGCAGAGAATCGGTGGCTGCGACTGTTTATCAAAAACACAGCACTGTGCCAACACGAAAGTGGACGTATACGGTGTGACGCCTGCCCGGTGCCGGAAGGTTAAGTGATGGGGTGCAAGCTCTTGATCGAAGCCCCGGTAAACGGCGGCCGTAACTATAACGGTCCTAAGGTAGCGAAATTCCTTGTCGGGTAAGTTCCGACCCGCACGAATGGCGTAACGATGGCCACACTGTCTCCTCCTGAGACTCAGCGAAGTTGAAATGTTTGTGAAGATGCAATCTCCCCGCTGCTAGACGGAAAGACCCCGTGAACCTTTACTGTAGCTTTGCATTGGACTTTGAACAGACTTGTGTAGGATAGGTGGGAGGCTATGAAGCTGAGACGCTAGTTTCAGTGGAGCCGTCCTTGAAATACCACCCTGGTGTGTTTGAGGTTCTAACCTTGGTCCGTGATCCGGATCGGGGACAGTGCATGGTAGGCAGTTTGACTGGGGCGGTCTCCTCCCAAAGTGTAACGGAGGAGTTCGAAGGTCACCTAGGTACGGTCGGAAATCGTGCTGATAGTGCAATGGCATAAGGTGGCTTAACTGCGAGACCGACAAGTCGAGCAGGTGCGAAAGCAGGACATAGTGATCCGGTGGTTCTGAATGGAAGGGCCATCGCTCAACGGATAAAAGGTACTCCGGGGATAACAGGCTGATTCCGCCCAAGAGTTCACATCGACGGCGGAGTTTGGCACCTCGATGTCGGCTCATCACATCCTGGGGCTGTAGCCGGTCCCAAGGGTATGGCTGTTCGCCATTTAAAGTGGTACGTGAGCTGGGTTCAAAACGTCGTGAGACAGTTTGGTCCCTATCTGCAGTGGGCGTTGGAAGTTTGACGGGGGCTGCTCCTAGTACGAGAGGACCGGAGTGGACGAACCTCTGGTGTACCGGTTGTCACGCCAGTGGCATTGCCGGGTAGCTAAGTTCGGAAGAGATAACCGCTGAAAGCATCTAAGCGGGAAACTCGCCTGAAGATGAGACTTCCCTGAGGGCTTGACCCTCCTGAAGAGTCGTTCGAGACCAGGACGTTGATAGGTCGGGTGTGGAAGCGCTGTGAGGCGTGAAGCTAACCGATACTAATTGCTCGTGAGGCTTGATCCTATCATTTGAGTGGCTTGGGCCACGCGGTGAATAGAGTGCGACGTACGATCGATTACCCAATTCGAAATGGAAGCTGAGAGGCTTCCAGGCTTCTTCCCGTTTGTTGACAGTTTATGTCTGGCGGCCTTAGCGAGGTGGTCCCACCCCTTCCCATCCCGAACAGGACCGTGAAACGCCTTAGCGCCGATGATAGTGCGGCCTTGCCGTGTGAAAGTAGGACACCGCCAGACTCCCCTCATGAAAGCCCAGCTCATCCGAGCTGGGCTTTTTGCTTTGTGCTGGCGGAATGCATCCTCCACCGCGTCCATCTCTCTTCATTCTCCATCGGTCAGTAAAGAAACAGGCCGGATTGAGCTGCGGCTGCAGGCCGAGGTTGGCCGAAGCGTCGCGTAGCTTTGTTAAAAAAATACCCCGCCGGCTGTGCCTGGCGGGGTGTGGTTGTGCATGGGGTTTGGCGATCAGCTGATGCGCTCGATCTGGGCGCCGACGCCGTTGAGTTTCTGTTCGATGTGTTCGTAGCCGCGATCGAGGTGGTAGATGCGGTCGACCACGGTTTCGCCGTCAGCAACCAGGCCGGCGATCACCAGGCTGGCCGAGGCGCGCAGGTCGGTCGCCATGACGGTGGCGCCGGACAGGCGCTCGACGCCTTTGACCACGGCGGTGTTGCCCTCGATATCGATCTTGGCGCCCATGCGGTTGAGTTCCGGCACGTGCATGAAGCGGTTCTCGAAGATGGTCTCGGTCATCATCGCGGCGCCGTCGGCGATGGCGTTGAGGGTCATGAACTGGGCCTGCATGTCGGTCGGGAACGCCGGGTAGGGCAGCGTGCGCAGGTTGACCGACTTGGGACGGCGCTTCATGTCGAGCGAGATCCAGTCGTCGCCGGCTTCGACCACGGCGCCGGCTTCGACCAATTTGTCGAGGATGGCGTCCATGGTGAGCGGTGCGGCGTTACGCAGCACGACGTGGCCCTGCGTGGCGGCGGCGGCGACCAGGAAGGTGCCGGCCTCGATGCGGTCCGGCATGATGGCGTGATCGGCGCCATGCAACGCTTCGACGCCTTCGATCACCAGGCGGTCGCTACCGATGCCGCTGATGCGGGCACCCATCTTGTTCAGGCACAGGGCGAGGTCAGTGACTTCCGGCTCGCGCGCGGCATTTTCCAGGATCGTGGTGCCGTCGGCCAGCACTGCGGCCATCAGCAGGTTCTCGGTGCCGGTCACGGTGACCATGTCCATCACCACGCGGGCGCCGCGCAGGCGCTTCGCCGTGGCCTTGACGTAGCCGTGTTCGATGGTGACGTCGGCACCCATTGCGACCAGGCCCTTTATGTGTTGTTCGATCGGACGGCTGCCGATGGCACAGCCGCCGGGCAGGCTGACGGTGGCCTCGCCGAAGCGCGCCAGGGTCGGGCCCAGCACCAGGATCGAGGCGCGCATGGTCTTGACCAGCTCGTAGGGGGCGACCAGGTTGTTGATGCCGGCGCCGGTGATCTCGACTTCGTGCACGTTGTCGGTCATGACGCGCGCCCCCATGCCCTGCAGCAGCTTCTGGGTGGTGGAGACGTCGCGCAGCATCGGTACGTTGCTGAGCCTCAGCGTGTCGGCGGTCAGCAGGCTGGCGCACAGGATGGGCAGGGCGGCGTTCTTGGCGCCCGAGACGCGGATTTCGCCGTTGAGCGGGCCATTGCCGCGGATGAGCAGTTTGTCCATGAGTTAGAGCCTGTGGTGAACCGGCATGCGAGCCGCGCCAAGCGGCCTGCTTGGGCTGGCTTGGCGTGGTCGCGCAGGTCAGAGTCAGTCATTGGCCAAGCGGGTAGCGCCACGGATGGCAAGCGGCACGCTTGGCCTTGGGGGAGGCGACACCACCGCACGGCGATGTCGCGTCTCGTTAAGCTGTGGCCGCAGGGCGGCGCGAGAGACGCCCTGCGGTGTGGTGCCGCCAACGCGGCGGATCACGCCTGCAGCCAGGTACTAGCCTTGCTGTTTCGCCCACTCTTCCGGCGTCTGTGCCTTGACGATGGAGAGTGCGTGGATCTCGTTGCTTTGCAACTGTTCCTTGATCACTTCCTTGACCAGGCGGTGCCGGTCGATCAGGCGTTTGCCGGCAAAGGCCTCCGATACCACGACGGCGTAGAAGTGGTGGCCGTCGCCTTCCACCTCGAGATGGGTGCAGTTGAGGCCGGCGGCGATGTACTGTTTGACTTGTTCGGTAGTAGCCATGCTGTGTGATCCTTGCGAACTATCCTAGTGTCTGAGCTTGTAGCCACGATGAAGCAGCCACAATGCCAGAGCGGACAGCAAAATGAAACTGGCGCCGACCACGCCGAGCGACAGCCAGGGGCTGATGTCGGCCTGGCCGAAGAAGCCGTAGCGGAAGCCGTCGATCATGTAGAACACCGGGTTGACGTGCGATGCGGCACGCCAGAAACCCGGCAGGCTGTGGATCGAGTAGAACACCCCGGACAGGAAGGTGAGCGGCATGATCAAAAAATTCTGGAACGCCGCCAGCTGGTCGAACTTCTCGGCCCAGATGCCGGCGATGACGCCCAAGGTGCCGAGGACCGCCGAGCCCAGCAGGGCGAAGATCAGCACCCACAGCGGGTGCGTGGGCAGGCCGAGACCGAACCAGGACGTCACCAGCAGGACGCCGGCCCCCACGGCGAGCCCGCGCACCATCGCGGCCAGCAGGTAGGCGGCGAAGAACTCCAGCGCGGTCAGCGGCGGCAGCAGCAGGAACACGATGTTGCCGGTGATCTTGGACTGGATCAGGCTGGACGAGCTGTTGGCGAAGGCATTCTGCGCCATCGACATCATCGCCAGGCCGGGGATCAGGAAGGCGCTGTAGCTCACCCCGGGGTAGGCTTCGACATGCTTCGACAGCACGTGGGCGAAAATCAGCTGATACAGCAGCGCGGTGAGCACCGGCGCCGCCACGGTCTGGAAGGAGACCTTCCAGAAGCGGACGAGTTCCTTGCGGAACAGGGTGAGGAAGCCCTGCATCAGTTGGCCCCTCCTTGCATCGTGTGCACGAAGACGTCTTCCAGATCGACTTCGATCATGCTCAGTTCGCGCACCTCGACGCTAGCCTGGCGCAGCGTGGCCAGCACGCCCTCCAGCGCGCCGAGTTCGGGCAGGCGCAGGATGTGGCGGCCGTCTTCCTGGCGCAGCCGCAGCGCCTCAAGGCTCGCCGGCAAGTCGGACGACAGCTTCAGGGCGACGTCGCGCTCGTTGCTGCGTGCGAGCAGCTTGTCCTTGGTTTCCAGTGCGACCAGACGGCCCTTCTTCAGCATCGCGATGCGGTTGCACAGGGCCTCGGCCTCTTCCAGGTAGTGCGTGGTGAGCACGATGGTATGGCCGGCATGGTTGAGTTCCTGCACGAAGCTCCACAGGCTCTGGCGCAGCTCGACGTCGACGCCGGCGGTGGGCTCGTCCAGCACGATCACCGGCGGGCGGTGCACCAGCGCCTGGGCCACCATCACGCGCCGCTTCATGCCGCCGGACAGCGCGCGCATGTTGACGTCGGCCTTGTCGGAGAGGCCGAGCTTGAACAGCAGCTCGTCCAGCCAGGCGTCGTTACGGGTCAGGCCGAAGTAGCCGGACTGGAAGCGCAACGTCTCGCGCACCGTCAGGAAGGGGTCGAACACCAGTTCCTGCGGAACCACCCCCAGGCTCTGGCGCGCCGCCTTGTAGTCGCTGACCACGTCGTGACCCATGATGCGGATGGTGCCGCTGTCCGGGCGCGTCAGGCCCGCCATGGCGGAAATGAGCGTGGTTTTGCCGGCGCCGTTGGGGCCGAGCAGGGCGAAGAATTCGCCGGGTTCGACGCGGAAGCTGACGTTGTCGAGGGCCAGCAGTTGGCCGAAGCGTCTGCTGACCGCGGAAATGTCGATGGCCGGGACCATGGTGGCTGGGGATCGGGTAAAAAGTAACAATTATACTGCCGGCTCAGGGGTGGGGGGAAAGTTGTTCCAGTACCTCGGGCCTGAACAGTCCTGCGTAGAGGCAGGACAACAGCGCCGGGGTGTCGCGTGCAAGGTCGAAGCGTTGCGCGTCGGCCAGCCAGATGCGCAACAGGCCGTCGTGCAGCGCCTGCAGCGACTGTGCCGCCATCACCGGCTGCACCAGGGGCTGCAACTGGCCGCGAGCCTGTGCGGCCAGCAGGATCTGGGTCAGGGTGGAGTGAGCCTCGCGCATCTTGGCGATGCATTCGTCCTGCACCGGGGCTAGCTCGTCGACATGCTCGGTGCGCAGGAAGATCACCTGCAGTACCCGTTGCAGGCGGGCGTCGAGGGTGACCGAGCGCAGCAGGCTGTTGCTGAATCTCCACAGGGCCGCCGCCGGGTTGTGCGCGGCACCGGCCTTGAGTTCGTCGAGGTGAGTGTCGAAGTTGGGGATGATGCGGTCGAGCATGGCACGGTACAGGTCGAGCTTGTTCTCGAAATGCCAGTAGACGGCACCCCGGGTGAGGCCGGCGGCGCTGGCGATGGTCGCCAGGGTGGTACGGGAAACGCCATGCGTGCTGAACAGCGCCTCGGCGGTATCCAGGATGCGACAGCGGGTTTGCTCGGCTTCTTCTCGGGTGCGACGTGCCATGGTGCTCGGTGGTTTGATACAACCGCCGAGTTTAACGGCCGGCCGGCGATTAGCCTACTGGTTATAAGAGAAACGCCGCGCTTTAGCCGTACGGCATGGCGGCGGGGTATCGAGGGTCGTGGCGGCGAGACGCGTCAGCGCCGCCGCCGCCGTCGGCAGGTTGGCCGAAGCCCGGCGCGGCGGGTTTACAGCGGGGCCGAGGCCTCGGCAGGTGTCGGCGCCATCAGCTGGTCGATGTCGAGGTTTTCGTCATCGGACGGCGCCTTCGGCAGATCGGCACCGACCTGCTTGGCGCGTAGCTGCAGGTAGGCATCGCGTATGTAGGAGTAGGGGTCGAGGGCCGCTTCGTCCACGGTTTGTTCCAGGCCGAGCAGGCGCGCGCGCGTGTTCACGCCATCGAGTACGGCGCCGGCGGCCAGTTGGGTGTGGGTCTGGAACACCACGCCCGGTTCGGGGCTGGCGGTGTACGTGGCGGCGGTGCCCAGGCCGTCGCGTACGGTGGAGGGGCCCAGGAGCGGCAGCACCAGGTAGCTGCTGTTCTTCCAGCCCCAGCTGGCGAAGGTATCGCCGAGCGTGGTCTTGTTGTTGGCGAGGCCGGCCGGGGTGGCGATGTCGATCAGGCCGAACAGGCCGAAGGTGGAGTTGAGCGCCACCCGCATCACGTCGTTGGTGGTCTTCTGTGCATCGGCGCGCAGGGCGTTGTTGACGGCGCTGTAGGCATCGCGGATGTTGTCGAAGAAGTTGCCGACCGCGATGCGCAGCGGCCGCGGCGTGACGGTGCGGTAGCCCTCGGCCACCGGTTTCACCACGGCGCGGTCGGCAGTGTCGTTGAAGCGGTAGACGGCGCGGTTCATCGGCTCGAGCGGGTCGAGCGGTTCGTGGGGATTGGCGCAACCGGCCAACGCGATGCTCAGCAACAGCAGGTGAGCGGTTTTCATGACAGATTTCCGGAAGGGCCTTGCAGCAGTTCGTCGAGTCCGTAGAGGCGGGCCAGGCTCGCCAGCGTGGGGGGCAGGGTGCCGATGCGCAAGACGCGACCGCCTTGCCGACCGTGCCGCACCAGCTCCAGCAGCAGTGCCAGCGCCGCCGAGTCGGACGCGGTGACGCCGGACAGGTCGATTTCCTGCGCCGCGCTGCCGTTCAGCTGGCGCTTGAGCTGGGCCAACTGGGCCGCAGCGGAGTCCATGTCGATCCGGCCGGACAGCTGCAGCCGGCTGGAAGCGGCCGTATCGTTCATTACGCCCCCGTGCCTTTAGTCATATTGTCGTTCTTGTTGCGCAGCACCTTGATCAGGCCGTCGATGCCGTTCTTGCGGATCTCTTCGTTGAACTGGTTGCGGTACACCGTGACCAGACTGGCGCCCTCGACGCTGACGTTATAGACCTTCCAGCCCTGCGGAGTCTTGTACAGCGTGTAGTCGATCGCCACCGGCTTCTTCTCGCCGTTGCTGGGCAGCGTCACTTCCGACTTCACCGTGGCTTCGCGGCCGTCGTTGGCGAACACGGCGTTCGGCTTGACGTCGACCTGGGCGTTCTTGAAGCGCGTCATGGTGGAGGAGTAGGTGCGCGACAGCAGGCTCTGGAATTGTTGCGTCAATTCGGTCTGCTGCTGCGGGTTGGCTTCACGCCAGCCGCGGCCGACCGCGAGCGCCGTCATGCGCTGGAAGTCGAACTTCGGCAGCACCAGCTTTTCCACCTGGTCGCGAATCTTGGCGGTGTTTTTGCCGTCGTCCTGCTTGATCAGGTCGAGCACTTCGCGCGAGGTGCCGCGCACCATGTCGACCGGGGAGTCGGCGGCCAGCGCCGGAACGGACAGGCCCAGCAGCATGGCCAGGCTAACGAGCAGTTTTTTCATGATTGTTCACGCTTTATGACAGGTCATGGGTAAGCCGGAGGGAGGGGCGGCCTTACTGCGCGCCACTGCTACCGGCGGGGCTTCCTTCTTTGGCAGCGCCTTTTTCGGCAAAGTTCAGCATGAATTTGCCGATCAGCTGCTCCAGCACCAGCGCCGACGAGGTCAGGTCGATACGTTCGCCGGGCTTCAGGTTGTCCGGGTCGCCGCCCTGCACCAGGCCGATGTACTGCTCGCCGAGCAGGCCGGAGGTGAGGATTTCGGCGCTGGTATCGCGGCTGAACTGGTAGCGCTTGTCCAGCGACAGCGTCACCTTGGCCAGGTAGCGCTGGGTGTCGAGCTCGATGCTGGCGACGCGGCCGACCACCACGCCGGAAGACTTCACCGGCGCCTTGACCTTGAGGCCGCCGATGTTGTCGAACTCGGCGTACAGCGGGTAGCTGGCTTCGGCGCTCTGCGGGGTCAGGTTGGCCACCTTGAGCGAGAGGAAGGTGACGGCGGCAATGCCGATGGCGACAAAAATGCCGACCCACAAATCAATCGTCGTGCGTTTCATTCGGTTTCTTTTCCTAGAACATGAAGGCGGTCAGCACGAAGTCCAGCGCCAGGATCACCAGGGCGGAGGTGACCACGGTGCGCGTGGTGGCCGAGGAGACGCCGGCCGCGGTCGGCGTGGCGTCGTAGCCTTCGAAAACGGCAATCAGGGTGACGGCGATGCCGAAGAACAGGCTCTTGATCAGGCCGTTGATGACATCGTTGTGCAGGTCGACCGAGTTTTGCATCTGCGACCAGAAGGTGCCTTCGTCGAGCCCGATCAG
The DNA here is from genome assembly GCF_000283535.1 of Pseudogulbenkiania sp. NH8B. Taxonomy (GTDB): domain Bacteria; phylum Pseudomonadota; class Gammaproteobacteria; order Burkholderiales; family Chromobacteriaceae; genus Pseudogulbenkiania; species Pseudogulbenkiania ferrooxidans. Next base: position 4,140,656 of record NC_016002.1, on the reverse strand, counting down.
CTGCACGCCGACGAAATAGCCGCCGAAGATGCCGGTGACGTTGAACAGCGCGGCCAGCACCGGCATCGAGATCACGCCGGCCCAGAAGCGCGGCGCCACCACGCGGGCGATCGGGTTGACCGCCATCACGCTCATGGCGTCGAGCTGTTCGGTGGCCTTCATCAGGCCGATTTCGGCGGTCATCGCGCTGCCCGAGCGGCTGGCGAACAGCAGCGCCGCCAGCACCGGGCCCAGTTCGCGCAGCAGCGACAGCGCCACCAGTGCGCCCAGCGCGTCGGCCGAGCCGAAGCGCGACAGCGTGTTGTAGCCCTGCAGGCCCAGCACCATGCCGACGAACAGGCCGGAGACCACGATGATGATCAGGGACAGCACGCCGGCGAAATACACTTCGCGGATGGTCAGGTTGAGGCGGCGGAAGCTCTGCCCGGATTGCAGCAGGATGGCCAGCAGGAAGCGGCTGGCGAAACCGAGTCGCCAGATGGCGTTGATGGTGACGTGGCCGAGGTGGCGCAACGGGGCGGTGAGGGTTTCAAACATGGCGGACTCCGCTCAGGCCCAGGTCGTCGGCCAGGCTGCGCTGGGCCGGGTAGGCGAAATGCACCGGGCCATCGGCCTCGCCGTGCACGAACTGGTGTACCCACGGCGAGTCGGAGGCGCGGACTTCCTCCGGCGTGCCTTCGGCGACGATGCTGCCGTTGGCGACGAAGTAGACGTGGTCGACGATCTCCAGCGACTTGTGCACGTCGTGGGTGACCATCACCGCGCTGGTGCCGAGCGCGTCGTTGAGTTTCTTGATCAGCAGTGCGATGACGCCGAGCGAGATCGGGTCGAGCCCGGTGAACGGTTCGTCGTAGAGCATGATTTCGGGGTCGAGCGCGATGGCGCGGGCCAGGGCGACACGGCGCGCCATGCCGCCGGACAGCTCGGCCGGCATCAGTGCCTGGGTGCCGCGCAGGCCGACGGCGTTGAGCTTCATGGTCACCAGGTCGGCGATCATCGATTCCGGCAGCCGGGTATGTTCGCGCAGCGGAAACGCCACGTTGTCGTGCACCGACAGATCGGTGAACAGGGCGCCGAACTGGAACAGCATGCCCATGCGGCGGCGGTGGGCGTGGAGCTCGCGCGCGTTCATGGTGGCCACGTTCTGGCCGTCGACCAGCACTTCGCCTCGCTGGGCGCGGTATTGGCCGGAGATCAGGCGCAGCAGCGTGGTTTTGCCGCTGCCGCTGCCGCCCATGATGGCGACCAGCTTGCCGCGCGGAATGCGCAGATTGATGTCTTTCAGGACCGGTCGGTCGGTGTAGCCGAAGCTGACCTGCCTGAATTCGATGAATGAATCGTCTTGGGACACGGAGGTTCCGGTTGCGTCTTTATCAGGAAGCAAGAGCGTATGAGCCCTTATCGGGCGATTGACGGATTTTATCCTGTTGTGCTGGGCGCGCCAAATCCGACCGATGGAACAGTCTGTTCTGTTGCGGTGCACACAACGGTTTCGGGGGTTTCGGGCTCGCCCGGCAAACAAAACAGCCCGGCGGAACCGGGCTGTCTGTCGGGTGCGATCCGGCTCAGACGCCGCGCAGCAGGTCGTTGATGCTGGTCTTGCTGCGGGTCTGGGCGTCGACCTTCTTCACGATCACGGCGCAGTACAGGCTGTGGCTGCCGTCCTTGGAGGGCAGGTTGCCGGACACCACCACCGAGCCCGGCGGAATGCGGCCGTAGCTGACTTCGCCGGTTTCGCGGTCGTAGATCTTGGTGGACTGGCCGATGTAGACGCCCATCGAGATCACCGAGCCTTCGCCGACGATGACGCCTTCGACCACTTCGGAACGGGCGCCGATGAAGCAGTTGTCTTCGATGATGGTCGGGTTGGCTTGCAGCGGCTCGAGTACGCCGCCGATGCCGACGCCGCCGGACAGGTGCACGTTCTTGCCGATCTGGGCGCAGGAGCCGACGGTGGCCCAGGTGTCGACCATGGTGCCTTCATCGACGTAGGCGCCGATGTTGACGTAGGACGGCATCAGCACGGTGTTCTTGGCGATGAACGAGCCCTTGCGCGCCACGGCGCCCGGCACCACGCGGAAGCCGGCCTGCTGGAAGCGCTCCTGGTTCCAGTCGGCGAACTTGGTGTCGACCTTGTCGAAGTAGCGCGACACGCCGTCGTCCAGCACGGCGTTGTCGCGGATGCGGAACGACAGCAGCACGGCCTTCTTCACCCACTGGTTGACGACCCAGTCGCCGTCGATCTTCTCGGCGACGCGCAGGCGGCCGGCGTCCAGTTCGTCGATGACCTGGCCGATGGCGGCCTTCAGTTCGGCGGAAACGGTGGCGGGGGTGATCTCGGCGCGCTTTTCGAACGCGTCTTCGATCAGGGTCTGGATCGGGTGCATGTGGTTCAGTCCTTGTGCAAGATGGATGGTGGTCATTGTAGTGGTTTCCGGTTCAGGCGTGGCGTCGGGCAAAGCGGACCAGGCGCTCGGCGGCCTCGACGCAGTCGGCCAGCGGCGCCACCAGGGCGATGCGGATGTAGCCGGCGCCGGGATTGACGCCGTGGGCGTCGCGCGCAAGCAAGGAGCCGGGCAGCACGGTGACGTGTTCTTCGGCGAACACGGCGCGGGCGAAGGCCTGGTCGTCGCCGCCGGGCACGCGTGCCCACAGGTAGAAGCTGGCATCCGGCAGGCTGACAGCGAAGGCTTCGGCCAACTTGGCGTGAACCGCCGCGAATTTGGCGCCATACGCCGCGCGGTTGGCGTCGACGTGCGCTTCGTCGTTCCAGGCGGCGACGCTGGCGGCCTGGATGGTCGGGCTCATGGCGCCGCCGTGGTAGGTACGGTAGAGCAGGAAGCTTTCCAGCAGCGCGGCGTCGCCGGCGACGAAGCCGGAGCGCAGGCCGGGCGCGTTGGAGCGCTTGGACAGGCTGGTGAACATCACCAGGCGGCTAAAGTCACGGCCGAGTTGCTGGGCGGCCTGCAGCCCGCCCAGCGGCGGCTGGCCGAAGTGGATCTCGGAGTAGCATTCGTCCGAGGCGATGACGAAGCCGTAGCGGTCGGACAGCTCGAACAGCCGGCGCCAGTCTTCCAGGTTCATCACCGCGCCGGTGGGGTTGCCCGGGCTGCACACGAAGACCAGCTGGGTGCGCTGCCATACCGCCTCGGGCACCGCCGCCCAGTCGGGCTGGAAGCGGTTTTCGGCGAGGCAGTTGACGTAGTAGGGCTCGGCGCCGGCCAACAGCGCCGCGCCTTCGTAGATCTGGTAGAACGGGTTGGGCGAGATCACCACCGGCTTCTGTGCGCCGGAGGCGTCGATCACGGTCTGCACGAAGGCGAACAGCGCCTCGCGGCTGCCGTTCACCGGCAGCACCTCGCGCAGCGGGTCGAGCGTGAGGCCGTAGCGGCGCTCGGCCCAGGCGGCGCAGGTGGCGCGCAGGGCGTCGGAACCCAGCGTGGCGGGGTAGCTCGCCAGCCCGTCGAGTGCCCCTACCAGGGCCTGCTTCACCACGTCCGGGGTCGGGTGCTTGGGCTCGCCGATCGACAGGTTGACGTGGGGCAGCCCGGCCGGCGGCGTCACGCCCGCCAGCAGCGACCGCAGCCGCTGGAAGGGGTAGGGCTGCAGAAGGGCAAGATTCGGATTCACTTTGGGCTCCCGGCGCGACGACAAAGCGGCCATTTTAATGGAGATCGGTGCGGTTGGTGCAAAACAAACGCTGCTGCCGGGGAGGCGGCCTGCTACGCTCCCGCACCGCAGGAGGTCCGGCTGATCGCGCGCAAGAACAGCGAAGCCATCGTTTCCCGGCAACGGAAGAAACCGTGACGGACAAGGCCGGCTACGGGCTGACCCGCTGCTCCGGCCAAGCGGCGTGCCGCGTTCCCGGCGACCATCCGGGGCCGGGGCACGGCAAGGGGTAGGGCACCGGCTGCCGGCCTGCCTGGTGCAGTCCATGGCGTTGTCGGCGCCGGCATCATGACAAAAGCCGGGCCCGATCATGGGGTCCGGCTTTTTTTCGGGCTTCGGCCAACCCCGCTTCAGTAGTGCGGCGGGATCTCGTGCCCGCCCGGCGCGTCGTTGCCGGGCTGGTTGCTGCGCAGCTGCTGGTACAGCATGCGGATCTGTTCCTGCAGCAGGTCGATCTGTTGCTGCTGGCGCGTCACGGCGAGGTTGAGCGCGTCGAGCAGGTCGTCCTGGAAGGCCACTTTGACTTCGAGGTCGGTGAGGCGGGAGTCGTCCATGCGGTGTCCTTGGGTGGCGACGGGGTAGGGAGCGCGATTTTACCGCATTCGTGCCGCGCTCCGCTCATTCCTGACTGGCCGTTTCCCACGCGCCGTCGGCGTGCCGCGTCACGCCCTCGGTGGTGGCGAACTGGTGCCGCATCGCGGCGATCACGGTGTCGCGCAGGTAGCGGTGCAGCGGGTGGCGGTCGTTGCGGCGGTGCCAGACCAGGCCGACGGTGATGCGCGCCTCGCCTGGTAACGGCGCGCAGGCCAGCTCCGGGGTGGTGCTGAACAGGCCGCGGTAGATCGCCGGCTGGATCGACATCAGCGGCGCCTGGGCGACGATGTGGCTGATCGCCAGCAGGCTGGCCGACAGCACCTGCACGCGGCGTTCCAGGCCGTGCGCCGCGAACAGGTGGTCGACCACCCCGGCGGCGGTGCCGCGGTAGCTGCTGACGACGTGGTCGCAGGAGGCCAGGTCGGCGAGCGTGGCGGGCTCCGGCAGCGGCAGCTGGCGTCGCGAGTGCACGCTGATGAAGTCGGATTCGAACAGCCGCAGCCGGCTGTGCCAGTCGCGCAGCGCCAGCGGCGCGGCGGTGATCAGGAGGTCCACCTCGTCGTGGTCGAGCGCGGCCAGCTGCTGGTCGGTCTCCAGCAGTTGCGAGCGCAGCCGCACGCCGGGCGCATCGCGGCGCAGCGTGGCGATCAGCGCCGGGTAGAGCAGCGCCTCCATGCCGTCCGGCGCCGCCAGGCGGAAGGTGGCGTGCGCCGCGGCCGGGTCGAACGCGTCGGCGCGGAACAGGAACTGCTGCGCCTGTTCCAGCCAGGCGCGGATTTGCGGCGCCAGTTCGCACGCGCGCGGGGTGGGTTCCATCCGGCTGCCGCTACGCACGAACAGCGGGTCGTCCAGCAGCTGGCGCAGCCGTGCCAGCGCGTGGCTCATCGCCGGCTGTCCGAGAAAGAGCCGGGCGGCGGCGCGGCTGACGTGGCGCTCCTGCATCAGCGCGTCGAACGCCACCAGCAGGTTGAGGTCGAGGCGGCGCAGCGCGTCGTGGCTGAAATCGATTTGGTTCATGATCTGTATGCCATTAATCGATTTCCATGATAGTACGGCCGCTGCCGATAATGGGGTTTTGCCTCGCCGTTGCTGGTGCCGCCATGCCGTCTGCCGCCCTCATCGCCCCGCGTTACTCGTTGCACCACGTCGCCATCGCCGTGATCGTGCTGCTGGAATACCTGCAGAGCGTGATGGTGGCGTTCGGCTCGGCCGCCATCCGTCACGGCGTGCAGGCCTCGCCGCAGCAGTTCAGCCTGGCCGCCGCCTGCTACGCGGCGGTGGCGGTGCTGATGATCCTGAGCCACCGCTGGTGGGTGCAGCGGCTGGGCTACCGCACCTTGCTGCGGCTGTCGCTGTGGGTGTTCGGCGCCGGCGCCGTGCTGTGCGCGCTGTCGCCCAACGCCGGCGCTTTCATCGCCGCGCGCATGGTGCAGGCGCTGGGCGGGGCGGCGTTCTTCACCGCGTCGCGGGTGCAGATCCTGCATTACCAGGGGCCGGCGCGCCTGCCGGCGCTGCTGTTCCTGCCCTTCGGCATCATGCTGGGCTCCGGTCTGGCGCCGATCCTGGCCGGGGCGCTGCTGGCGGCCTTCGACTGGCGCGCGCTGTTCTGGGCGATGCTGCCGCTGGTATGGCTGGTGGACGGGGTGGTGCGCCATGCCGTGCCGGAGCACGAGCCGGTGGAGAACGAGCGGCCGGACCAGGCGCATCCGTGGGGCATGCTGCTGCTGGCGGGCGGGGTGTTCCTGCTGCAGTTCGTGCTGGAGCGCGCCCGCTTCGAGCCGTGGACGCATGGTCCGCTGCTGTGGGGCGCCGGGCTGCTGGCGCTGGCGTTGCTGGTGCTGCATTGGCGGCACGAATGGCGCCGCCCCACGCCGCTGGTACCCTACCGCCATTTCACCAGCGAGCGTTACCTGTGGGGCATGGCGGTGTACGGCTTCGGCTACCTGGTGGTGTCGTCGTGCAGCTACGTGTTGCCGCTGTTCCTGGCCGAGGGGCTCGGTCTGAGCCTGGCGCAATGCGGCTGGCTGCTGGGGCTGACCGGGCTGGCCGCGATGCCGTTCGCCGTGCTGCACCTGAAGCTGATGCTGCGCTGGCCCCATCTGCGCCGGTTCCTGCTCGTCGGCTCCGTGCTGCTGGCGGCCTTCGCCGGGCTGATGGCGCGGCAGCAGCCGGCGACGACGGGGTGGCCGCTGTGGCTGGCGGTGTTCCTGCTCAACGGGGTGTTCATGCCGTTCCTGCTGGGCACCGCGGCGGCCAGCACCTTCAGCCAGGTGGAAGAGCGGGTGTTCAGCCACGCCTACCAGGTCAAGAACGCGATGCGCGAGGTGGCCAACGCCGTCGGCCTGCTGCTGGGCACCGTGTTGCTGCAGCAGCGCAGCGCGCTGCACGCCGTGCGCGCGCCGGAGCTGGCATCCGGCCAGCTGGTGTTGCTGGCCGGGCAGGATTTCTTCCGGGGGCTGCTGCTGGTGGCGCTGGCGGTGGGGCTGCTGCTGCAACTGCAGCGCCGCTTCGTGTAGCGGTGTCGGCTAGCTTGCTCGTTGCCCGGTGTTGCTTGCACGCCGGGCATCGGGGCCGGCTCACGCCCCCAGCTGGGCGGCAAACTGCTCGGGGATCGCCGGACGGCCGCGCTCGTTGATGGCGGTGCCGATGATCAGCCCTTCCAGCACCACCTTCTGGTCCGCCTGGCGGATCACCTGCTGGCGGAAGCCGAAGCGCACCTTGGACACCGGCTCGAACGCCACCGTCACCGTGAACTGGTCGCCGCTGGTTAGTGACGCCTTGTAGTCCAGTTCCGAGCGCACCACCACCAGGTTGATGTTCTGGCGCGCCAGTTCGGCAAAATCGATGCCTTTTTCCAGCAGAAACTCGTGGCGGGCGTGCTCCAGGTAATTGAAGTACACCCCGTTGTTCACGATGCCCTGCATATCGCATTCGTAATCGCGCACCTTGAATTCAACGGCAAAAACAGACATCGGCTAGCTCCAGATCGGGGTTTGACAGGTGGCGGGCACAGAGCTGCCGGCGCGTTGGCAGGCAGGCTGGTCGGCGTGGGCCATGGGGCGGGGAGTGTAACGCATGTGGGTGCCGCCCGGGGGGAGTGCCACGCGGGGCGGTGGCGGCAGCCTAACCCTGCGGCCGCAGCGCCTTGATCACGTAGAGGTCGAAGCGGGTGGACTTGCCCTCCAGCACCGCCGACGGCTTCACGCCCTCGATCACCGGGCCGCGCTGCGGCCGCTTCACCACCACCCGCACCGTGGCGGCGGCGATGGCGGCCTGCAGCAGCGCGGCACTGTCGAGGTCGTCGCCGATCACCTGCTGAAACGCCTGCATGCCTTTCTTGGCGGCGGCGCTTTTCTTGTCGGTGTCGGGGAACATCGGGTCGACGAACACCACCTGCGGCCGTTCCGCCTCGGGCCGTTCCGCCTGCGCCGCCAGCCACTGGATGGCGTCGGCGTGCACCAGCGTCATGCGCCGCGCGATGTCCATGGTGTCGAGGTCGACGCTGGCGCGCTCCAGCGCGTCGAACAGCAGGGCCGCCGCCACCGGCGAGCGTTCCAGCAGCGTCACTTCGCAGCCCAGGCTGGCCAGCACGAAGCTGTCGCCACCGAGACCGGCGGTGGCGTCGACCACGCGCGGCAATTCCTTGGCGCCCTTCAAGCCGATCGCCTTGGCCACCGGCTGGCCGCGCCCGCCACCCTGCTCGCGGCGGTGCTTGGCCGCGCCCTCGACGAACTCGGCGTACACCGCGCCGTGTTTGCCGCTGGTGAGCAGCTCCAGCCGTTCCGGCCCCAGCTCCAGCCAGTAGCCGGACTCGGGGCGTCGGGTGACCAGCGGCAGCGCGAAGCGCTCGGCAAGACGATGGGCGGTGTCGCGGCGCGCCGGCTCGGCGCAGTACAGCGGGGTGGGGGTCATGGACGGTTTCCGGGGAACGACGCGGCGAAGATACGGCAAGGCGCGATCAGCGGCAACCGCGTGGTCTTAGCGTTTCCATGCCAAAAACATAAAATGGCGCAATGCTCCCGATCGCAGCCTTCTGCGCCGGCATCACGCTGTGCGCCTTCCTCCCTGAACTGCCCGACGCTCGCTGGCTATGGCCGGCGCTGGCGGGGGCCGCCGTGCTGGCCTGGCGCCTCGACGGCCGTCGTCGCCAGGCCGCGCTGTGGCTGGTATGCGCCCTGGCCGGGCTCGGCTATGCCGGCTGGCGTGCCGAGCTCAGGTTGGCCGAAGCGCTGGCGCCGCCGTGGGAAGGGCGGCCGGTGGAATTCGTCGCCGTGGTGCGCGGCCTGCCCGACCCGGGCGACTACGGCGTGCGGCTGAACGCCGAGGTGGAGCAGGTGCTGACGCCGGGCGCGCGCCTGCCGTCCCGGGTGCAGCTGAGCGATTTCCGCGGTGGCGACTGGCCGGCCGGCAGCCGCTGGCGGCTCACGGCACGGTTCAAGGCGCGCCACGGCACGGCCAACCCGTTCGGTTTCGACGGCGAGGCGTGGATGTGGTCGGAAGGGCTGCTGGCCAGCGGCTCGATCGGCAAGGGGGCGGTGCGGCTGGACGATGCGCACGATGTCCTGGCTGCGATCGACCGCCTGCGCGCCGCCGTGCAGGCCCGCATCCAGCAGGTGCTGGGCGACACGCGCGAGGCGGCGCTGATCGGCGCGCTCACCGTCGGCGCGCAGCAGGCCATCGCGCGTGAGGAGTGGCAGCGCTTTGCGCACACCGGCCTGACCCACCTGGTCTCGATCTCCGGCCTGCACATCACCATGGTCGCCGGACTGGCCGCGGCGCTGGCGGCCGGCTGGTTGCGTCTTCGGCCAACCTTGCGTGTGCCGCCGCGGTTGGTGATCGCCGCCGTCACCGTGCTGGCGGCGCTGGCCTACGCGCTGTTGGCCGGTTTCTCGGTGCCGACCCAGCGCACCCTGTTCATGCTCGCCTGTGCGGCGCTGCTGCTGGCCTCGCGCCGCGCCTACACGCCGTTCCAGGTATGGTGGCTGGCGCTGACCGTGGTGCTGCTGGTCGATCCGTTCGCGGTGCTGGCGCCCGGGCTGTGGCTGTCGTTCGGCCTGGTGGCGGCGTTGATGGCCGCGACGCTGGCGCGCCGCCGCCCGCCCGGCAAGCTGCGGGCGGCGCTGGCCGGGCAATGGGCCGCGCTGGTGATGTCGCTGCTGCCGCTGGCGCTGTTTTTCGGCAGCCTGCCGCTGGTGTCGCCGCTCGCCAACGCCGTGGCCATTCCCTACATCTCGGCCTTGCTCACCCCGCTGGCGCTGCTGGCGGTGGCGCTGCCGTTCGACGCCTTGTTGCACCTGACCGCCAGCTTGGCCGAAGGCTTCTTCTACGGGGTGGACCGGCTCGCGCTGCTGCCGTCGTGGTCTCTCCCCGGGCTGCCGTGGCCGCTGCTGGCGCTCGGCGCGCTGGGGTCGCTGTGGCTGATCGCGCCGCGCGGCATGCCGTTGCGGGGGTTCGGTGCGCTGCTGCTGGCCCCGGCGCTGCTCTACAGCCCGCCGCGGCCGGCGCAGGGGACGCTGCGGGTGCAGGTGTTCGACGTCGGTCAGGGCTTGTCGGTGCTGCTGCAGACCGCGCGCCACGACCTGTTGTACGACACCGGGCCGGGGCAGGCCGAGCGTGTGCTGCTGCCGCAGCTGGCCGGCCTTGGCGTGCGGCGTCTCGACGCCCTGATGCTGTCGCACCACGACAGCGATCACGACGGCGCCGCGTCGGGCCTGTTGGTCGCCGTGCCGGTGACGCGGGTCTGGGCCGGTCAGCCCGCGTCGCTGGCCGGGCTGCGCGACGATGCCGTGCCCTGTGCGCCGGGGCAGAGCTGGGCCTGGGACGGGATTCGCTTCGACGTGCTGTGGCCGCCGGCCGGGCTGGCGGGGGAGGACAACGCCCACAGTTGCGTGCTGCGCGTGGCGACCCCGACCCGGGCGGTGTTGCTGACCGGCGATATCGGCCGGCGCGAGGAAGAGGCGTTGGCGGCGCGCTACGGCCGGGCGCTGGCCAGCGACGTGCTGCTGGCCCCGCATCATGGCAGCCGCGGCGCCTCGGGGGAGGCACTGCTGCAGGCGGCGGCGCCGCACTGGGGCGTGTTCAGCGCGGGCTATCGCAACCGCTACCGCCATCCGCACCCGCAGACGCTGGCGCGCTACCGGGCGCAGGGGGCCGGGGTGCTGCGCACCGACCAGTTTGGGGCACTGCAGATCGAACTGGGGAAGACGCTCGCCATCGGCGCGTTCCGGCGCCAGGCGCCGCGCTACTGGAGGGAGCGTGCGGAGGCCGGGGACGACGAGGTCACAGCCGCAGCCGGGCGATGACCTGGTTGCCGTCCCCGCAGTACTCGAGGTGGTCGAACGAACTCAATTTGGCCAGCAGGATGCCGCGGCCGTGCGGGCGCAGCAGCGCCGCCGGGCCGGCGTTGAGGATGGACTGCCAGTCGAAGCCCCGGCCCTGGTCGGAAACGGTGAAGGTGATGTCCTCGGCGCTGCGGCGAAAGCGCACGCTGACCTGACGCTGGGCGTAGGCCGGGTCGGACAGCCGGGCCTGCAGCGCGCTGTCCCAGCTCTCCTCGGCCAGCAGGCGCTGCTTGTCCTGGAAACCGAACCCCAGGTTGCCGTGTTCGACGGCGTTGGCGATCAGCTCGTAGAGGCCGCTGGCGACCCGCTCCGGCACCGGGCAGGCGCGCGCCAGTAACGCCGTCACGGCGTGCGCCTCCTGCAGTGTGCGCAGGGTGAATTCGGCCTCCTGCAGCAGCATCATGGTGCCTTCCTGGTGCAGGCCCATTTCGCGGAAATAGAGCTGGCGGTCCCAGTGGTCGACCGCCGCCTTGACCACCGCCAGCAACATGTCGCGCGAGAACGGCTTGTTGAGGAAGAAGAAAGCGCCGGCGCTCATGCCCTGCTGGATGCTGCCGGGCGAACCGAAGGCGGACTGGATGATCACCGGCAGGCTCTCCATGTCCGGGCTCTCCTTGATGCGGGCCAGCAGTTCCATGCCGTTCAGGCCGGGCATCATCTTGTCCAGCAGCACGGCGCAGAAGCGTTCGTGCTCGGCCTCGAGGCGGGCCCAGGCTTCCTCGCCGCTGTCGGCCTGCACCGTCTTGTAGCCGTCGCTTTCCAGCAGTTCGCTCATCAGTTCGAGACTGAACGGCTCGTCGTCAACCAAGAGTAGCGTGTGTTCCATCATGCTCCGTTCCGAGTGGGGCGGGCCTGGGCCAGCGTGGCAGGATGAAGCGGAAAATGGCGCCGCCGCCGTCGGCGTTCCCGGCGCTGATCTCGCCGTCGTGGGCGAGCACGATTTCGCGGCAAATGGACAGGCCGAGCCCGCTGCCGCCGGCGCCGGTCTTGGTGGCGCTGCCCTGCACGAATTTGTCGAAGATCGGCTCCCGTTCGTCGTCGGCAATGCCCGGCCCCTGGTCGGTCACCGCCACCTCGACCCGGTCGATGCCGTCGGCGTCGGCGCGGGGGGCGACATGCACCGTGATGACGCCGCCTGGCGGGCTGACCTTGATGGCATTGGCGAGCAAGTTGCGCATCACCTGGCCGATGCGCAGCGGGTCGAATACCGCCGGCAGCGTCAGGCTGTCCGCTTTCAGTATAATGTCGATGCCATTTTTTGCTGCCATCGGCAGCATTTCCTCCCGTGCCTCGTACACGCAGCGCAGCAGGTCCTGCGGCATCATCTGGAATTCCATGCGCTTCACTTCCATCTTGGCCAGGTCCAGCAGGTCGTTCAGCAGTGTCAGCAAACGCTTGCCGCTGCGGTGGATGCGCTCGAAATAGTGCTGCTGCTTGGGGGTATTGTCGCTGGTGCTGCGCCGCTCCCCCATTTCGGCAAAGCCCAGGATGGCGTGCAGCGGGGTGCGCAGTTCGTGTGACATATTGGCCAGGAATTCGGTCTTGGCGCGGCTGGTGTCCTCGGCCAGGGTCTTGGCCTCGCGCAAAGCGGCCTCGGTGGTGCGTTGCGCCGAGATGTCCTGGAAGATCCATACCGACCCCAGCCCCGGCAGGGCCGGATCGAGCGCCTTGCCGTAGAGCTGGCACCACAGGGTGCCGCCGTCGCCGTCGCGCAGGCGGAGGTCCTGCTGGCATACCTGCCCCTGCGACAGCACGCCGTACAGCAGGCGCACCAGCCGCTGCCATTGCTCAATAGACTCGAAGATCTGCGTGGTCGGCTGCTCCACGACGTCGTCGGCGGGCAGCCGGAACAGCTCCAGGAAGGCGCGGTTGACCTGCTTGAAACGGTGGTCGGCGACGTAGGCCATGGCGAGCGGGCTGGCGTCCAGCAGCGCGGCGAGCTGCTGGCGCTGCTGTTCCACCTGGCCCTCCAGGGTGTTCTTCAGCGCCAGCAGGGCCGCCTCCTGCTCCTTGCGCTGCCGGATGTTGCGGCAAACCAGCAGAAAGCAGGTGTCGTCGGGCTGGTCGACCTGGCTCAGCGTCAGCTCCACCGGCAGGCGGCTGCCATCCTCGCACCGCAGCTGCGCCTCGAACGGCGCGCCGGCGTGTTCGGCCGCGATCTGGCCGAACGGCCGGTGGCGCTCCGGGTCGACCCAGTCGGGGAACAGGCTCGCCAGCTGCCGATGAGGCAGGCACTCGTCGTGCCGACCGATCAGCCGCGCCGCCGCGGCGTTGGCGGCGCGCACCGTGCCGTCGCTTTCCAGCAGCAGGATGGCGTCGGAACTGGCTTCCAGAATGGCGCGCTGGCGCGCCTCGCTGTCGGCCAGCGCCTGCTCGGCGCGGCGGTGTTCGTCCAGCTGACGGTGCAGCGAACGGTTGCTTTCCATCAGTTGGTCATGCTTCACCAGCAGGGCGTGGCGGAACTGCAGGTTGCTGTGGCCGAGGCGGTAGAGGTAAATCAGCAGGCACAGCGCCCCGGCCGCCGACAGCATCAGGACCAGCAGATCGTGGTCCTGCAGCGCCAGCGCCGGGTCCCTCTGGGCGAACACCGCATACTGCAGCGTCATGCCGCCCAGGGTGAGGGTGCGTGCCTGCAGCGGTGCGGAGGCGGGCAGGGGATGGCCGGGGTGGCTGTCGAGAAAGGGCGTGCCGGGCTGCTGTTCCTGCCAGGCCACCAGCCGCAGCTGGCTGACGGGGGCCGTTCCATCCGTCAGCGGTGAATTCAGCAGCGCCGACGGGTTGAGTCGCAGCAGCAGCACGCGCGTCTGCTGTGGCAGCGGGCTGACGATGTCCAGCCGCGGCGGCGATGCCGGCTGGGCCGCCGTCACGTGCAGCCGCGGGCGCTGGGTGTTGAGCGCGCTCTCGAAGGTCGGCATCCAGTCGGCGCGGGCCCCCAGGTCGACGCCGATGCGTTGCTGGCTGTCCGGCGTGCCGGCCAGCAACAGCCGTACATAGTAGAACGGGCGGGGCGGGGCGGGGGGCTGTTGGCCGCCGGCGTGGTCGCGGATGGGCTGGCCGAGCCGTGCCTCCAGCGCCGGGCGTTGTGCCGCGGTGATGCGCTCCACCAGCGCCACCTCGGTATAGCCGTCGTCCTGCTGGCGCAGCGTCCCCAGCCACTCGTCGAGCCCGGCCGGGGAGATGTCATGGTTGGTCTGCAGCGCCAGCAGGCGGGCGTGGTCGAGCCTGGCCTGCAGCTGCCAGGCCACGGCCTGCAGCCAGACCCGGCCACTGGCCTGATCGTGCTCGAGCTGCTGCTGACGGCGGCTGTCGGCCAGCAGCCAGGCTTCGCCGCAGAGCAGCAGCATCAGCAGCAGGCCGGTAAGGAGGACAAGGCGGGGCGGGGTGATCCGGCGCATGTCCGTCGCCCTGGGTCAGCGTGAATTCAGATGCTGGTAGAGCCGTTCGAATTCCTGCGACACCTTGTGGCGGGCGTCGAAGAACACCATCGGCTGGGCCGCCTGATGCGATTCGCGAATCTTCACCGAGGCCGACAGCGGCGCGTCCAGCACTGGCAGGCCTTCCTGTTTCAGCTCGGCGACCAGCCGCACCGGCAGGCTGGCGCGCGGCTGGAACTGGTTCACCACGATGCCCTCGATGTGCAGCTCGGGATTGTGGTCGGCGCGGATTTCGTCGGTGTTGCCCATCAGGTTGTACAGCGCCTGGCGCGAGAAGGCATCGCAGTCGAACGGGATCAGGCAGCGGTCGGCGGCGATCAGCGCCGAGCGGGTGTAGAAGTTCAAGGCGGGCGGGGTGTCGATCCAGATCTCGTCGTAGTCGGCGGCGAGCTGGTCGAGCGCCTCCTTCAGCTTGAACATCTTGTAGCGCGATTCCAGCTTGCCCATCAGCTCGGACAGTTCCGGGTGCGAGGGCATCAGCGACAGGCCGGGAAACGGTGTCGGCACCACGAATTCCTGCGGCGTCTTGCCGAACAGGCTGATGTTGAGCATCTGCTGGAAGAAGTCGGCCAGCGTCGGCGCGCCGTCGGCCGCCGTGGCGCCCAGCAGGTAGTGGCTGGCGTTGCCTTGCGGATCGAGATCGATCACCAGCACGCGGCGACCGGCGCGGGCCGCCACGGCGGCGAGGTTGACGGCGATGGTGGATTTGCCCACCCCGCCTTTCTGGTTGAAGACGACACGGCGTATGGCGCCCATGGCTAATCCTTGTTCGGAGCCGGGCGGGTGCGCCGTCGGCCGCTCAGAGGGGCTGAGCGCCACCGCAAACAAACAGCATTTGCTGGTAGCTGGCCGAATTCTGCACCACCGGCATCGGTTTTATCTGGCTGTCATTATAGAGGTAGCTGGCGACGAGACGGCTGTTTTCGTCGAACAGCGTGACACTGGTCAGACGGAAGGTCCGGCTCGCGCAGTCGATCTGCCAGGTATTGATCGAATACTTGTGGCGCGGCGTCGACAGGAAGTTTTCCTTCTTCATGTTGAAGATGGTCTTCTTGTCGCGGAAGGTTACCACGGAACCCTGGCGGCGCAGCGACAGCTTGTCGATCTCGTTCAGGATATTGCCGTTGGGCGAGACGCCGAGGTTGTGCCAGTCGGCATTGGCTTGCTGCGGCGTGCTCGGCGTCGGCTGCGGGCGCAGCTGGGCCGGCTTGCGCGGGGGCGCGGACGGGGTGCTGGCACAGGCGGTCAGCAGGGCGGCCGTCACGGTCAGCAGGGACACACGGTAAAACATGGGGAACCTCCGGATATACCCCGGCAGTGTCGCACAGCGTGTGCGCTTCGGCCAACCGGCGACGCCGGCGGGAACTTCGCCGCCGGGGCTGCGTCTCATCCCCGGCATTAGCATTTCCTCTGCATTGTGATATTGCCCCTTCAAGGCCACGTCCCCGGTGGCCTTCTTTTTTGCCCGTCCGGCGCGCGACGCGGCCCGGAGCATGCCGTACAATGGCGCCTTCTTCCGATTCTTGCCCCTCATGCCGGACGCCCACGCCCTACTCCAGACCGTTTTCGGCTACCCCGCCTTCCGCGGCGAGCAGGCCGAGATCGTCGCCCACGTCGGCGGCGGCGGCAACGCGCTGGTGCTGATGCCCACTGGCGGCGGCAAGTCGCTGTGTTACCAGATCCCGGCGCTGCTGCGCGAGGGCGTCGCCATCGTGGTGTCGCCGCTGATCGCGCTGATGCAGGATCAGGTGGCGACGCTGTCCGAGCTGGGGGTGGCCGCGGCCTGCCTCAATTCCGCCACCGCGCCCGACGAGGCGCGCGACATCGTGCGCCAGGCGCGCGCCGGCACGCTCGACCTGCTCTACGTCGCGCCCGAGCGGCTGCTGACGCCGCGTTTCCTGGAGCTCCTGAACGATCTCCGCATCGCGCTGTTCGCCATCGACGAGGCGCACTGCGTCAGCCACTGGGGGCACGACTTCCGCCCCGAATACCAGCAACTCGGCATTCTGGCCGAGCGCTTTCCGGCGGTGCCGCGCATCGCGCTGACCGCCACCGCCGACGAGCAGACCCGCGCCGACATCCTGCACTACCTGAGGTTGGCCGAAGCCCGCGTGTTCCTGTCGAGCTTCGACCGACCCAACCTGTTCTACCAGGTGGTGGAAAAACACAACGCCAAGAAGCAGCTGCTGGCCTTCATCCAGCAGGACTACCCCGGTGCCTCCGGTATCGTCTATTGCCTGTCCAGGAAGCGCGTCGAAGACACCGCGCAATGGCTGGTCGAGAACGGCATCCGCGCCCTGCCGTACCACGCCGGGCTCGGGCACGAGGTGCGCGACCGCCACCAGCGCGAATTCCTGCGCGAGGACGGCGTGGTGATGGTCGCCACGGTGGCCTTTGGCATGGGCATCGACAAGCCCGATGTGCGCTTCGTCGCCCACATCGACCTGCCCAAGAGCCCGGAAAACTTCTACCAGGAATCCGGCCGCGCCGGCCGCGACGGCCTGCCCGCCGCCAGCTGGCTGTGCTATGGCCTCAACGACATGGTGCAGCTGACGCAGATGATCGAAGGCTCGGAGATGGCGGCGCTGCAAAAGCAGGTCGAACTGTCCAAGCTCGACGCCATGCTCGCCTTCTGCGAAACCGCCGCCTGCCGCCGCCAGCACATCCTGGCCCACTTCAGCGAACAGAGCGCCCCCTGCGGCCACTGCGACAACTGCCTCAATCCGCCGGTCACCTTCGACGCCACGCTGCCGGTGCAGAAACTGCTGTCGTGCATCTACCGCGTCGAGCAGCGCTTTGCCGCCAGCCACGTCATCGACGTGCTGCTCGGGCGCGCCAACCAGAGCGTCACCGCCTTCGGCCACGACCAGCTCTCCACCTTCGGCATCGGGCGCGAGCTCAACCAGCGTGGCTGGCGCTCGATCATCCGCCAGCTGGTGGCCAAGAAGCTGCTGCAGGTTGACATCGCGCGCGGCCAGTCGCTGGTGTTCGGCGACGGCTGCCGCGCCATCCTCAAGGGCGAACAGAAGGTCTACCTGCGCCCGCTCGCCGACGACAAGAAGAGCCGCAGCGCCAACACCGACCGCTGGCTGCGCACCGAGCGCGAGGAGCGGCTGTGGCAGATGCTGCGGCGCTGGCGCAAAAGCATGGCCGACGAGCACAACGTGCCGGCCTACGCCGTGTTCTCCGACAAGACGCTGCGCGAACTGGTGGAGAAGCGCCCCGCCAGCCGCGTCGAGATCGGCCGCGTCTACGGCCTGGGGGAACTCAAGCTGGCGCGTTACGGCGACGCCCTGCTCGCCATCCTCAACGAGGCGTCGCAGAGCGACGACTGATTCCAGTACACTTGAAGCCTGCATCCTGGCCATTGGCTTTACAATTCCGGAGAACCCAACATGCCCGTCAACCTGAACCCCGTTAAGCCCGAACAGCTCGCCGCCATCGCCGGCGTCGAACTCGGCGTGGCCGAAGCCGGCATCAAGAAGGCCGACCGCAAGGACGTGCTGGTGATCCGCCTCGACAAGGGCAACACCGTCGCCGGCGTGTTCACGCAGAACCGTTTCTGCGCCGCTCCGGTGCAGATCAGCAAGGCCCACCTCGACGCCGGCGTGCAAATCCGCGCGCTGGTGATCAACACCGGCAACGCCAACGCCGGCACCGGCGAAGACGGCCGCCAGCGCGCGCTCGCCGTCTGCCAGGCACTGGCCACCGAACTCGACTGCGCCGTGGAGCAGATCCTGCCGTTCTCCACCGGCGTCATCCTCGAGCCGCTGCCGGCCGACAAGATCATCGCCGCGCTGCCCAAGCGTCGCAGCGCCAACTGGGCCGAGGCCGCCGAAGCGATCATGACCACCGACACCGCGCCCAAGGCCACCAGCCGCGCGCTGGACATCGACGGCCACAAGGTGTCGATCACCGGCATCTCCAAGGGCGCCGGCATGATCCACCCCAACATGGCCACCATGTTGGGCTTCATCGCCACCGACGCCGCCATCACCCGGCCGATGATCAACCAGCTGGTCAAGGAAGTCGCCGACCTCACCTTCAACTGCATCTCGATCGACGGCGACACCTCCACCAACGACAGCTTCATGCTGATCTCCACCGGCCAGAGCGGC